>JBFKLD010000248.1:0-1511 GCA_041630755.1 Thermoplasmatota archaeon | reverse complement strand
ATCGGTCGGGCCGGGCACGTAGATCGGGATGTCGTTCTTCCAGGCCCACCAAAGGATGCTCTCCTCTCGGTTCGGGCTCTCGTCGGCCAGCTGCCCGAGACGGGCGCACAGCTCGCGGGTGCTCCAATCCTTGGACTCCTGGGCCCACGCTTCCAGCGCAGGCTTCAGGCGCGCCTCCAGGACGTCGCCGTAGCATTCGTTCGGGACAAGCACGTTTCCGAGCCGGTTCACGCCCTGCTGGTGCAATTCGCGGTCGTCGAGGTCAAAGCGGCCTGCGAAGTAGGCCTCCCAGAGCCGGGCCAAGTCGTGGTCCAGCGTGCCGCACGTCGTGATGATGGCATCCACCTTCTTGTGCTTCACAAGGTCGCGGATGACGCCCCGGGTGCCCGTTGCGCAGATGCAGGCCGGGAAGCTCAAGATGACCTTCTCGTCGGCATCGTTGACCATCTTCGTGAGCAGGTCAGCGGCCACGGCGAGCTTCTTGGCCGTGAATCCGCCGGCGTCGCGCCAGGCATCCATGAGCTGCTTGACCGTCAAGGGCTTGGTCACGTCGAGGTCGGCCACTTCCGGAAGGGCGTCCAGGTCCACGCGCCGTCCAGATGGCCACGGGATATGAACGCAATGCCCAAGGCCGGGGGCGAACTGGCGAAGCCGTGGATCTGCGACTCCTGTCCTCCATCTTGATGCTGTGTGCCCTGGCGGGCCCCATGGTGGGCGCCATCGCCGTCTTTGCCGGAGCACCGAGTGCGGCCGGTTGGGTCTTCGTTGCCCTCGGCGGGCTATGCCTTCTTGGGTCGTTCCTTGCCTTGCGCAAGGCAGCAGAAGCCCCTTGAACCAGCTGCCGGATGGATGGCGCATGGGTCATTGGTTCCTTGACGCCGTCCCCGAAACCGCAGACGAGGCAGAGCGTCGCGTCGGGCCGGTGATCTTGCTGGCTCTGGCGGTGATCGGGCTCGGCTGCGTCGCGCTGGTGCTCTCGAGGGCGCTGCAAGGATTCTTCGACACCGTCGCGGTGGCCGTCGTGCTAGCGGGCATGTTCCTTCTCCAGCATGCCTACGACCTGCGGCAAAGCTACCACCGGCTCAAAGACTAGATGCGGATGCGGTGGGCCTCGCGCACCGCAGCCAGGTGACGAAGCGCATCGCGCGCCGTCTTCGGGATGCTGCCGTCCACGCGGATGACCGCAACTGCGCGATCCTCCACGCGGCTCAAGCTCACGTCGGCGACATTGACCTCGGCGTCCGCCAAGATGCGGGTGATTCCCGCCAGCACGCCGGGCACGTCGTCATGCCGCGTGAGAAGGAACCGCCCATGCGGCCGGAAGTCCACATCGAAGCCGTCAATGCGGGTGACGCGGGCGCCGTAGTGGGGTGTGAAGGTGCCTTCCACTTGCAAGGTGGCCTTGTCGGTGCGAAGCTCCAAGCGCACGTAATCGGGGTCGTCGTCGGGCAGGACCTTCGTCGCCACCGCCCAGCCTTTCTCGTTGGCCACGGTCGGGGCATTGATGGCGT
>JBFKLD010000247.1:0-1532 GCA_041630755.1 Thermoplasmatota archaeon | reverse complement strand
TTGGGGGGGTTGGCTCCGAAGAACTCCAAGGTCGCCTCGCGCACAACGGTCTTGCCGTCGGCGGATTCGCCGTCCACGAGGACCCAATCCACGTTGATTGGGTCCATCGGTTTAAGATGGCTGAACGTTGTGGCGGTGTCTCCCACGGCCGTGGGGACGAACAGGACGAGAAGTGCCGCAAGCATAGCGGCTGTGCGTTGGAATTCCACCAGTCTGGACGACTCGGAGGGGTCCTTTGATTTTCTACTGACGGAGCGGCGTGTGTCCTAGGCGGCGAGGCTGTTTTTTTCAGTGCGTTGGCATATTGCTTTCGTATAGAAAGCGCCTCTCTCCAGGGAAGGGCCGCCGGGCGGGGGTGCCCAGTTCGACGGTCGGCTGTCCTGGCGAAATATCCGCCATTCCACGCCCGAATGCCGCCACCTTTGCACCAAGGCGCCTAAATCCTCAGAACGCTGCCACGACGGATGACCCAGATTGCGGTGAACGGAGCTCCGGAATTGGAGCAACGCTTGCGAGATGCAGGGTATGATACGCAGGGACAGGATGCGACACTCGTGGTCCTTGGCGATGACACCCCGGCACCCGCCGATGACCGTTGGCTGCGCGTCCTGTCTCCCGACTTGGTGGACGATGCCGTGGCGGCCGCGCTCGACGTGGACGGGGCCGTGGATTTCGATGCTCTCGATCGGATCCGCACCATGATGGGCGGCCCCGGTGAACGCTTCAACGACTTTCTTGACCTCTACATCCGTGAAGCTGCCAAGTACCTGCGCGCCATGGATGACGCTGCCCGTCAGCAGGATGCCGATGCCATCAGCCTCGCCGCGCACAGCCTCAAGCCCAGCAGCGGCATGGTCGGGGCAAAGCACCTCCAGACCGCCTGCCGGGACCTGGAATTGGCCGCGAAGGAAGGCTGGGGCGACCACTTGCTCCCCCTGATCACGATCGTGCGCTCCCGCTACCTGGCAGCCAGTGCTGCGCTTGCTGCGGCCCTGGAGGCTGCCTGATGCAGATGTGGCGCCGCAAGGAATCCGAACCCGAAACCCTCCGCCTCCTGGTGGTCGAAGACGATCCGATCTTCCAAGAGATGCTGCGCCAATGGCTCGACGACGGCAAGACCTCCGTCGCGCGCATCTGCGGCAGCCTGCAGGAAGCCCGCGTGGCTTCCAGCGAAGAGCGGTTCGACCTTGTTCTTCTCGACCTGAACTTGCCCGACAGCCGGGGCGTGTCCACCGTCAAGCGCCTGCAAGACACCGTGCGCACCACACCCATCGTGGTCCTCACAAGTGAAGAGGACAGCGACAAGGGCGTCCAGGCCGTGCGCCAAGGGGCACAGAACTATCTCAACAAGCAAGCCGTCGATCAGGAAGCGCTGCAGCGTGAGCTGCGGTTTGCCCACGAGCGCCGCCGCGTGCAAGAGCTGCAAGCCACGGCGATGCGGCACGAGATTGAAGCCCAGCGCCTGCGCGACATGGACCGCGTCAAGAACAGATTCTACCAGGCCGCTGCCCGCGGTCTTCGCGATCCCCTCA
>JBFKLD010000246.1:0-1541 GCA_041630755.1 Thermoplasmatota archaeon | reverse complement strand
CATCGCCACGAGGCTTCCGCCCTTGCCGATGAAGTTGTGCATCATCCAGAAGCTGGCCATCCCTTGGCCGTAGAACCAGATGATGCCCGTGTTGCGCACCAGATTCAGGATGTAGATCACGACGCCGACGGCGAGGCTTGCATACAGCTTCTTCTTGGCGCTGGCCTGGGTGCCGGCGAAGAGGCCCACGAAGAGCATGATGCTCTGGATCGCCGTGCAGGCTAGGATGATGCTCACCGGCAGGATGGCGATGTGCTCCCCGCCGGGGCTGGCAAAGAACCAGTCGCGCCAGCCGTCCACGGCGCTGGTGCAGTGGCTTGCCATCGCTTCGAACGAGTTGCCTGGGTGGTCCGAGATCTTCGATCCGTCAGGGCACGTGTACTTGGTCTCCGGGTACCAGAAGGTGACGGGGCCCTTGCTGTCGGTCTTGTCCACGACGAACACGAGGCCCTTCTTGTCGCCCTGGCCAAACAAGTCCAGCATCCACTTGGTGTGGTTGCCGACGATGTTGATGAGGCCCACGCGCAGGGGCGTCACGCGCGCGATGAGGAAGTAGGAGCCCGCGGCGATGAAGGCCGTGACGTTGAGGAAATGGACCGCCGGGTTGTCCACCTTGCGCAGATGGCTCAGCCACTCGTGGTACGCCAGGTACACGAAGAAGTAGACGCCGACGAGGGCGAAGATGAAGTTGACGTAGTCCTGGCCTTCCTTGAGAAGAAGGTCGCGGGCCGTCATGGCCCAGTAAGCGGCGAACAGGACCCATCCGACCATGGTGAACCAGCGCGCCCAATCCTTCTTCACGAAGCCAAAGCCAAGAAGCGCAAGGCCGCCAAAGAGGGGGATGTTGGTCCACTCCGTCCAGCGGGCGTCCTGCGGGTTCGTGTTGTCAAGGAACCCATACTTGGTCTGGAGGAACAAGCCCACCACGGCCAAGATGGTCGCGAGGCCGGCCCAGAAGAGCGTGACGCGCATCGGGTCCACGTCCAGCTCGGCTTGCGGGCTTTGCTCGGTCGCGTAAGGGTGGGCGCGCTCCTTTCGCTCAGCCGGTTCGGGGACGATGGCCTGCCCATCTTCGTGCGCCGAGGTCTCTGCGTCCGGGGTCGCCGGCTCCGCCGCGTCTGCGGCAGCCTCGTCGGCCTGCGTCGGGGCATCGCCGTCCGCTTGCGCGTCCGACAGGGCAGGATCTTGCGAGAGCTCATCGGGTTGATCCGCGCCCTCGGTTCGCTCGTCCACGCCAGAACCACGGAGGGGCTGTCTATGATGGTTGTGGTCGGTTCCCTCCAATGTGCGCCTTGTCCCTGTAAGAAGCTGCGCATCCGGGCCGCGTCCGGGCCACGCCGTGCGCCGGCGCTTTCAAGGATGGCCGCCACATCCCCGCGCGTGCGCATCGTCAGCTTGGTGCCTAGCCACACGGAAAGCCTCCACGACCTGGGGCTTGCGGACCACGTCGTGGGGCGCACGCGCTTTTGCATCTTCCCGCAACCTTGGGTGAAGAGCATCCCGCACGTGGGGGGCACCAAGGATGCCAGCCTCGAGAAGAT
>JBFKLD010000245.1:0-1558 GCA_041630755.1 Thermoplasmatota archaeon | reverse complement strand
CAACAGCTCCACGAGGGCGTTGACGTCGTCTCCAAGGATCCTGTCTTGGTCCAGCTTGGGGACCGCTTGGCGGATGGCGGCATGGGCCGCCGCGGACCCGGCACCGGGCTGCAAAGGCGCCTTCATGTCCAGCGCTTGGGCCGCACAGAGGGCCTCGATGGAGACGACCATGCGCGCATTCGAAAGGACCCGCCACACCTTGAGCGCGCTGATGGAGCCCATGCTGTTGTGGTCTTCCTGGCCTGCACTGGTCGGGATGCTGTCCACGCTTGCCGGGTGACTGTGGATCTTGTTCTCCGACACCAAGCTCGCTGCCGTGTACTGGGCGATCATGAATCCCGAGTTGAGCCCCCCCGTTTCCACAAGAAACGGCTTGAGGCCTTCCGACAGATCGGGGTTGACCAGGCGCTCGATGCGGCGTTCGCTGATGTTGGCCACTTCGGCAAGCGCCATGCAAAGCGAATCCAAGGCAAATGCGAGGGGCTCCCCGTGGAAGTTGCCTTGGCTGACGATGTCGCCGTTCGGGAAGACGAGGGGATTGTCCGTTGCGCTGTTGATCTCGGTGGCGATGACGCCCGCGGTTCGCTCCAGCACGTCCCGGCAGGCGCCGAGGACTTGGGGCATGCAGCGCAAGCTATAGGCATCTTGGACGCGGCCGCAGCCTTCGTGGCTTTGCACGATGGCACTTCCTTGCGCAAGGTTGCGGACGTTGCCGGCCACCACGGCTTGCCCCGGGTGCGGGCGCAAGGCATGCACGCGCTCGTCGAACGGCACAAGGGTGCCAAGAAGCGCTTCGAGGCTCATGGTCCCTGCAATCTGCGCATCGTGGAGAAGCCCTCGCGCATCATGGACAGCGAGGCAGCCGATGGCGCACATCATCTGGGTGCCATTGATGAGCGCAAGACCCTCCTTTGCTTCCAAGTCCAGGGGATCGAGGCCCAGCTTCTCGAGGGCTGCCGCCGCGTCCAGGACGGTGCCGGCAAGATCCAGTTTTCCGAGGCCGATGATGGGAAGCGCCATGTGGGCCAGGGGCGCCAGATCACCACTGCTGCCGACGCTGCCGCGCCGAGGGACGACCGGGACGGCGTCGTGATTGAGAAGCTCCACGAGGCGTTCGATGACGACGCGCCGCACGCCAGAGACACCCTTGACGAGAGTGTTGGCGCGGATGACCATCATGGCGCGCACCACTTCGCGCGGCAACGGATCGTCCACGCCCACGGCATGGCTCATGAGGAGGTTGCGCTGGAGCTGCCGCACTTGGGCTGGTTCGATGCTCACGTGCGCAAATTCCCCGAACCCTGTGGTGATGCCGTACATCACTTCGCCCCGCGCGACCAGATCGTCCACGATGGCACGGCTGGCATCCACGTGCTCCCAAACGCGATCGTCAATGCTTACGGGCTCTTGGCGCCGGGCCACGGCGGCAACGTCAGCGATGCGCAGAGATGCGCCATCCAATTGGACCACGCGCCGGGCAACCAGACGCGCGCTTTTGAGGGCATCCCCCCGAGCGATTGGCTTACCAATCGAAAGCGCCTCGTCCGTGCATGGGCGT
>JBFKLD010000244.1:0-1663 GCA_041630755.1 Thermoplasmatota archaeon | reverse complement strand
TCTTGCTGTTTGGCACGGTCTTGCTGGACGAGCAAGACATCGCAAGAGCGGGGTGGCCGACACTTCTCCTCATCGGGGGCGGCCTTGCCTTGGGCGACGCCGTGACGCGCACGGGCATCGATGCCACCGTCGCGCAATTGCTGCACGGAGCTGGAGGGACCGCCCTCGCAGCCTTCACGGCCGTGGCCGTCGCCTCCATCGTGATGACCATGATGTCCAGCAACACCGCAGCCGCCGTCATCATGATCCCCATTGTCATCCAATTGGCCGCCACATGGAATGTGCCCGCGACGCCACTCGTGATGCTGGCGGCCGTGAGTTTGTCCATGGATTTCCTCGTCCCCGTGGGCACGCCACCCAATGCGATGGCCTATGGAACAGGGCACATCCGTGTCAGGGACATGTTGCGCGCAGGGTCAGTCTTGACGGCCCTCGCCATCGCCATCGTCATCGGCGTAGCCCGGATTTGGTGAAGCTTTCTCCAGCAGCGCAAGCACGCCCAGGCCTTGGTCGCGAAACCGCGTTGTGCGGTTCACGGCCCAATGCGCACGCAAGTATTGCTGGAGGAACCGCACGACGTGGTCGAGGGGGATGAAATCATGGTCCCCTTTGTCCGGGGGCCGCGACGCAAAACTGAGCAGGCGCACGCGGCCGCCGGGAAGCTGCGCTTCGCCGGTTTCTGCGAGCTCCAAGGACGCCCTTCGCAGATGTTCCCGGTCGCACATGCCGAACCTCCGCATCGCCTCGAACAGGACCGCCGGGCGCAGCATCGCGCGGTTCATGTCGCCTGTGCCTTCCTTGACTTCCACGACAAGAAACTCCGTCTGGCCGTACGGGCATCCGAGCACCGGATCCACTTCCATCTTCGGACCCATCGGGCGGCCGCCGCGGGGCAGCACTTTGCCGGCGTAACCCATGCGCACGGCGAGCAAGTCGATGTCCGTGACTTCCCGGAACCCGCCGCGTGCTTCCTCCAGCACGGGGTATTCGGAGACAGTGAAGAAGCCATTCACGTGCAGGTAGGCTTGCACAAACGCGAGGGCGTGGTCCACGCACGGCCATCGGATGCGCGGCTCAAGAGTTCTGGCATTGCGGCGCTCAGGTGCTGACCGCGTAGAGTGCCTGCTCGAGGATCAACAGCGCATCGCGCCGCGCATCGTCCACAGGTACGGGGCCACGCCGCTCGAGCTCCTCCGGCGGCATGTCGAGGCGACGCCACGTGGTGAACGGGTCGCCCTTTGGCTCGTCCCGCTGCTCGAACAGGCTGATGGCAAAGCCATCCGGCTTCGTGACGCCGTGCGCATGGTGGGCTGGGAATGTGTGCGTGGTCCCGGCGTGGGTGCGCGCGCACGTGTGGTCTTGCAAGGAGGCCTGCGCCACATCGTCTGGGCGCGTCCGTTGCCATCCTTCGCCATCGTCGAACCAGTACAGGTGGTGGTCGAGGCTTCCGGCCAGCACGTGGCTCACGCCGGTGCCCGTGTGGGTGTGGACGCCGTAGGGGCTTGCTTCCCCGACGGGCTTGGCCTGCGGGTGCCACAGGTGAAGGCGCCGGGACCACCGGTGCCCGTCGCGCGACACCTTGGGCATTGGGATCGTGTAGACGCCAAACGGATGCCAGTGCATGCCTGTGGCTTCCACGGGCAGGGCCACGAGGCGGCGCGCC
>JBFKLD010000243.1:0-1681 GCA_041630755.1 Thermoplasmatota archaeon | reverse complement strand
TGCGGCACGTCCACTACACCTTCCGCAAGCGCCAGAGCCTCACCGCGTATGCGCAAGACCAGCGCCACCGCATGACTCCGGGCACGCGTCCGCTGATCCAGCGCGCCGTCCACGGCGAGCCCGACGTGCATGTACCCGACGTCATCGAAGGCGATGCCGAGGCAGCCAAGAAGTTCAAGCACGCCATTGACGGACTCTGGGCCGCCATGGGCAAGCTCAAGGAGCTGGGCATCCCCGCCGAAGACTGCGCGTACCTTCTGCCAAACGCAGCCAACATCACGTACACGCAAAGCGGCGATCTGCTTTCGTTCATCCACAAGTGGCGCCTGCGCCTCTGCTTCAATGCGCAGAAAGAAATCTTCGAGGCAAGCCTCGATGAGCTTCGGCAAGCGCAAGCGGCACACCCGAAGCTCACGCAATTCTTGGGGCCGCCTTGCACGTTTGTGGCGGCCCGGCAGCCGGCAGACATGCAAGACGACGTGGAAGCGTGCTGCCCCGAAGGTCCGCGCTGGTGCGGCGTCAAGGTCTGGAAGAACTTCGACGCGGCCAAGGGCAAGCCCAAGCGTCCGTACTGATGCGCGCGCTCGTTGTCCTGCTTCTGTTGGCTGGCGCGGCGGTGGCGGAGCACCCCGGCCAATGGAACCTCGAGACCACGGGTCTTGCGGGCATGGACCTGCGTGCCGATGGCGTCATCGTGGCCGTGCTGGACAGCGGCATTGACATGCGCCATCCAGACCTGCCCACATTCTGGATGAACGCAGACGAGGTGCCAGGAAATGGCCTCGATGATGACCTGAACGGCTACGTGGATGACGTCCACGGCTGGGACACGTGCGACGATGCTCCGGCAACCGACCACCATGGCACCGCCCATGGCACGGCCGTGGCGGGGGTCATCGCCGCCGACGGGCACGTCACGGGCATCGCCCCTGGCGCGTCCATCATGCATGTGCGCGTCTTGTGCGGCATGGACTGGGGGGACCCGCAGCACGAACTGGACCCTGACGCGCTCAAAGACGGCATCCGGTACGCCGTGGACAACGGCGCCAAGATCGTTGTGATGAGCCTCCAGAAATGGGCCGACCGGACGCCCACCGTGGCCGGCCTCCTCGAGCTGGAGGACACGTTCGAGTACGCCCACTCCGAAGGAGTGCTGCTGGTCGCAGCTGCCGGAAATTTCGGCAAGCCAGGCTTGTCGGGGCCCGCCAACCAGCCCCACATGTTCGCGGTGAGCGCAACCATGGCCTGCGAATGGCCTGCGCCGTACTCCAATCGGGGCGGCCACATCTGGGCGCCCGGAACCGCCTGGACCACCGTCCCTCGAGGCCACGCGGAGATGGACGGAACAAGCTTCGCGGCTCCCCTCGTGGCCGGTGCTGCGGCCCTCCTTCTCGCCGACGACCCAACCCTCAGCCCGGACGACCTGAAGCAGCGCATCCTCGAATCTGCTCGCGCCACGCCGGCGGGTCCGATGCTGGACGGAGCCTTGTTTGCCAAGACATACACGGCCGCCCAGAACGACCTCTTCCATCCCGCGACCTTGGACGTGGGCAACATCTACCACCTCGAGCTTGGCCACGGTCCAGGGCCTCTTCCCGCATTCATTGCCCTCGACGTGGAAGGAAACGGCCGGTACTGCTACTCCACGCAGCGCATGGTTGACGACAGCTTCTACTTCGCC
>JBFKLD010000242.1:0-1688 GCA_041630755.1 Thermoplasmatota archaeon | reverse complement strand
CTGTCTGCGGACGACGTCGAAGAGCTCGACGACGTGGAGCTGGAGGAGCTTCCGGAAGGCGACGAATTGAGCGCCGAGACCCTGCTGGGTCTCAACAAGCACCTCGCCGGCAACGACGAGTGGGCCTACAAGCAAGCCGACCGGATGGTCGCCAAGCTTCCGCAGCAGCATGGCAAAGACCGCCGGACCGAAGGCGAAGTCTTCGACCACCAGACCCTGATGACGCTGCACCGGTTGCTCTCGCACGGGGTCTTGCAGAGTCTCGACTTTCCCATCAGCACCGGCAAGGAAGCCAATGTCTTTCGTGGCACCACGCCGGCCGGCGGCTTCGTGGCGGTCAAGATCTACCGCGTGAACACGGCCACCTTCAAGCACGTCCTGCAGTACATCCAGGGCGACGAACGCTTCAAGGGCGTCGCCGGCGACAAGAAGACACTGGTGTACGCCTGGGCGCAGAAGGAGTTCCGCAACCTCCACCGCATGCGCGATGCCGGCGTGGATGTGCCGGAGCCCATCAAGGTCCTCAACAACGTCCTTGTGACGGAATACTTGGGCGTCGAAGAAGGCCCGTGGCCCAAACTGCAGAAGATGGGGCGCCTGCCCAATCCGCGCGCCTTCTTTGAGAAGCTGGCCTCGGATTACGCGCTCATCTTCAACAAAGCCGGACTCATCCACGGCGACCTTTCCCCCTTCAACATCCTCGTCGAACGTGCCGACGAGATCCACGAAGGCAACGCCAACCCGCGCATCATTGACGTGGGCCAAGCGGTGCTTCGCAACCACCCGCACGGCGAAATCTTCCTGGCGCGCGACATCGAGAACTTGACCGATGCGTTCCGCCGCCAGGGATTGCGCGACCTTACAGCCAACGCCATCAGGAGCCGCCTCGAATGATCTACATCCGCATCCCGAAGGAACGCGTCGGCGTCATCATCGGCCCGAAGGGGGAAACCAAGAAGATGCTCGAAGAGCGCAGCGGAATCCCCATCGAAGTCAGCTCCGACGAGAACGAAGTGGCCATCCACGACGAAGTTCCCAACGCGGACCCGCTGATGGTGATGAAGATGCAAGACATCGCCAAGGCCATCGGGCGCGGATTTGCGCCGGAGCGTGCCATGCGCTTGTTCAGCGATGACGCATACTTCGAATTGATGGACATCCACGACTACGTGGGCAAGCACAAGAACCACGTGCACCGCGTGAAGGGCCGCATCATCGGCTCCGAAGGCAAGACGCGCCGCATCATCGAAGAGCAGACGGGTTGCGAGATTGCAGTCTACGGGCACACGGTGGGCATCATCGGCGACCTGGAAGACTTGGGCACAGCCAAGCAAGCCGTCGACATGATCTTGCGCGGCAGCGAGCACGCCAACGTGTACCGGTTCTTGGAAAACAAGCGCCGCCAGGCACGGCGGTCGCAGGATCTCTGGGAATAATGCGCGACGAGGCCCGCGCCATCTTGCCCATGGCGCTTGCCTTTGCGGTGGTCATGCCGCTGGCCGTCTGGCTGGCCAGGCCATTCCAATTCGATGCGGCGCCGGTGGCCCCCCAGGACCCGACCCAAGGCGGATCGCTTGCCCTTCTCATCGGCGGAGCGCTCGGCTTCGTGGCTTTGGCCATCGGGCTCGCGGTGTTCATCCTCTGGGCGGTGCGCACCAATCGCAAGGGCATCATCCGCGCCATCGTCT
>JBFKLD010000241.1:0-1735 GCA_041630755.1 Thermoplasmatota archaeon | reverse complement strand
GCAAGCCGCTTCGAAAGCCCGGAGGGGCCCAAGGAACCTGCGCCGCCCGTGCCTGCCGCGGTGCCTGCAAGCAGCGGCACCATCATCCAGGCCGCGGCGGCACCGAAGCCTGTGGGTGCGTACCCGCATGCGCGGCGCGTCGGAGACCTGCTGTACTTGAGCGGCCTTGGGCCGCGTGATCCGGAAACCAACGGTGTGCCGGGCGGACCGGTTTGGAATGAGGCCGGCGAGAAGCAGGACTACGACATCGAGGCCCAGACGGAGGCCGTCGTGGCGAACATGAAGACCGTGCTTGCGTCGTGCGGCAAGACCATCGACGATGTCGTGGATGTGACGTGCTTCCTGATCGACATGGAGCGTGACTTTGAGGGCTTCAACCGCGTCTACGCCAAGCACTTTGGTGGCGTCCAGGCGGCGCGCACGACGTTGGAGATCAACCGGTTGCCGACGCCGATCGCGGTCGAGTTCAAGGTGACGGCGCAGGCATGATCGACATCAGCCCAGTCATCCACGAAGGCATTGATGTCTGGCCGGGGGACACGCCGTTTCGACTTCGCAAGCTCTCCACATTTGACGGCGGAAGCCTCGACTTGGGCACCATCGAATCCACGCTCCACGTGGGAGCCCACACGGATGCCCCATTGCACTATCACCCGGAAGGTGGCGACGTCGCATCGGTTCCGCTCGATGCGTACATCGGTCCCTGCGAAGTGGTGGATGTGCGACCAAGTGGCCCCCGGTTCGGCTGGGATGACTTGGTGCAGCAACGCGTGGCGCCGCGTGTGCTCTTCAAGACCGGATCGTTTCCAGACCCCGACAACTGGACCAAGGACTTCGTCGCGCCAGAGCCGGCGCTCGTAGACCGCCTCGGCCAGGCCGGCTGCCGGCTCATCGGCTTCGACACGCCAAGCACCGACCCGATGAGCAGCAAGGGCCTTCCGAGTCACCAGATGCTTCGCAAGCACGGCATGATGAACCTGGAGGGTCTCGTGCTTCAGCATGTGCCGGCCGGGGCGTACACGCTCGTGGCGCTGCCGCTCAAGATTGCGGGCGCAGATGCGAGCCCCGTGCGTGCGGTGCTCCTCGAACCAGGCGATCTTTAGTCCAGCGCTTTGGCGAGGAACTGATTCAACGGCGCAAACGACGCGCAGGCCGCCAGAAACTCCTCTTGAAAATTGGCGGACGTGGTGGTTTTCTGCGTGAATTCGTGGACCGCGAGGTATTCCTTTTGGCGCAGGGCATCGGCCCGTGGGTGGTCTTGCGGCCACGGTGCCGGCACGCGCTTGAGGGCGTCTCCTTGGACTTCGATGCGCCGCGTGGCGCGCGCCCAGCCTTTTGCGTCTTCGGCGATGGCTTCGCGAAAGCGCATCAGCACATCCCGGTCTGGCTGCCAACTTCCTGCTGCCGCAAAGCAACCCTCGGTGCCGAGCCGGAGATAGAAGCCAACGGGCCGCGTGGCGTGCTTGAAGCGCATGCTCATCCAGGTCTTGTAGGGTGGCTTGTCGCGGTGGAAGCGCCTGTCATTCTGGATCTTGGTCAAGCTGCCTCCTTGCTTCTTGGCAATGGCCTGGTAGGGTCCGAACATGGCCAGATCGTCCGCCACGGATTCGATGAATTCCAAGCACGGACCGCGCACGTGCTTCTCGAAGCGTTCCTGGTTGTCGAGGAACCATTGGCGGTCGTTGTTGGTTTCCAAGTCGCGCAGGAAGCGGAAGTACTGAGGCGTGAAGCGCAT
>JBFKLD010000240.1:0-1736 GCA_041630755.1 Thermoplasmatota archaeon | reverse complement strand
CCACCCCCTGAGCGAGCTGAGCCGGCACGTGCTTCCGGGCGAAGGCGACGGGAGCGACGGCAAGGAGTCCAAGGCCCTCAAGGCGGAGGCTGGACTCAAGTCGAGCTGGTACATCCTCAGTCCTGACGGAAGCCTGACGGAAGCCGACAAGTTCGACTTCAAGGGGCAGCCGGGGCTCAAGGAATTCTACGAGTACGAGGCCAAGGGAAGCCGCAAGGCGACGCGCGAGCCGGCGCACATCCAGATGATGCAGTCCCTGGAGCTTGTGGACTATGAACCGGGCAGCGACACGGGCAACATGCGCTGGTTCCCGAAGGGGCAACTGATCAAGCGCCTGCTGGAAGAGAAGGTCAACAAGGTCTGCCAGGATGCGGGCGCGCTCCAGATCGAGACGCCCATCATGTACGACACCGAGCACCCGGCGCTGCGCAAGTACCTGGACAAGTTCCCCGCTCGCCAGTACCGCGTCAAGTCGGACGACAAGGAGCTCTTCCTGCGCTTTGCCGCATGCTTTGGCATGTACCTCAGCATGGGGCGCGCCACGCTGTCCTACCGCCACCTTCCCGCGCGCATCTACGAGCTGACGCACTACTCCTTCCGCCGCGAGCAATCGGGCGAGACGGCGGGCATCAAGCGGCTGCGTTCGTTCACGATGCCCGACATGCACACGCTCGTGGCTGACATGCCGCAAGCCGTGCAAGAGTTCGAGCACCAGTACAAGCTCAGCAAGCAATGGATGGACGGCCTCGAGGTGCCCTTCGAGACCGCGGTGCGGTTCGTGCGTGGCTTCTACGAAGAGAACCAAGACTTCGCGGCCCGCCTCGCCCAGACGGTGGGCAAGCCGGTCCTGGTCGAGATGTGGGAGGAGCAGTCCTTCTACTTCGCCATGAAGTTCGAGTTCAACGTCAATGACACCACCAACAAGGCATTCGCCCTGTCCACGGTGCAGATCGACACGCAGAACTCGCAGCACTTCGACATCACGTACACGGGCGAAGATGGCGAGAGCCACACGCCCCTGCTGCTGCATGCAAGCATCAGCGGTGCTGTGGACCGCAACCTCGCCGCCATCCTCGAAACCGAAGCGATGAAGCGCGACCGAGGCGAGAAGCCCATGCTCCCGTTCTGGCTGAGCCCCACGCAAGTGCGGTTCCTGCCCGTGAGCGACGAGTTCACGGACACCGCGTTGGAGCTGGCGGCCGCCATCAACGACGCCGGCGGCCGCGCCGATGTGGATGATTCGTCGTCGGGCATCGGCAAGAAGATCCGCACGGCGGAGAAGGAATGGATCCCCCTCATCGCCGTGGTTGGCGAGAAGGAAGCCGCGACCAACATCTTCAACCTCCGCATCCGCCGCGCGTCGCTTCTGGAGCGTGCGGGCATGGGCATCGATGAAGAGGAAGGCCAAAGCCTCGGCAACTACCCGGTTCCGTGGCCTGCGCTGCTGCAATTGGTGGATGCCAACATGGGCGACGAGCCCCGCGGAAAGCTGCCGATGCCTGTGCGCCTCAGCGAGCGCCCCATCTTCCGGGGCTAGACGCGGGCCTCGCGGCGCCAAGCGAGGGGGGTTGAACTCTACCTTCAACCGGGGAAAGGGATGCCTTATGTCGCGGAGGCGATGCCATAGCCATGGCAGACTTTGTCACCAAATTGCAAGAGAAGACCGCGCCCGCCGCCCCCCACATGCACTGGCTCGTGCGCGCGGCCTTGACGGGGATCTTCCTTTACCACGGGAT
>JBFKLD010000239.1:0-1792 GCA_041630755.1 Thermoplasmatota archaeon | reverse complement strand
TGCCGCCACGGACCGCCTGCTGGGTGTCCACATCCTCGGAAGCCACGCCAGCGACCTCATCAGCGAGGCCGCGCTGGCCTTGGAGATGGGGGCCACTGTGGAAGATGTGGCGCTGACCATCCACCCCCACCCGACGCTGGGCGAGGGCATGATGGAAGCAGCCGAAGCTCTCCACGGCAAGGCCATCCACACCGTGAACCGCTGAGCGGTCGCGCGACCTTTTCCCTTCCTTCTTTTTGATGACGACGCGCCCTCAGCGGTACGCCTGGGCGACCAACGCGGCTGCGCTGGCGACGACCACCTTCCCGGTCAGAGGCAGCTACGTGAGATGGGCAACCGGCGCGGTCGAGCTGAAGGCGCACACGCCTGCGCGGAAGAACAAGGCGCGGGCGCCGGGCATCCCTGCGAATCCGAACACGAGCATGCCTCCGCCCGTCATCAAGAAGGGGCCCAGCAAGCCGTCGAACGCGGTGGTTGCCAGGTGATTGGCTTGCCGGGTGGCGCGCGGCGACCAAGAAGGCGACGCCACATGCAATCGAGCCTGCGGCGGTGGGGATGCTGCCTCAAGGGATGCGTGGATCTTGGCTTGAGCCGTTTCGTCGTGGCGCATCCGCCGGCAAAGCCAACGCGCGTGCGACAGGCATTATGAACGCTGCCGCTCTTTCCCGCTGCGTGCGTGTCTGGTTGATCATGGCTGTGCTGCTCGCAGGTTGCGCGTCGCCAAGTGACGATCTGGGGATGGAAGCTGGGCCTGAAGGCGAAGCACCTGACACGATCATCCTCGAAGGCTCCGTTGATCCAATCTTCCGCGTCGAGCAAGCAGCGTGGTATGCCTGGAATGCCACGGCCCCCGAGGGCCTGGACGCCTGGTTCTACCCTGATGAACGGTTCGGAAACTGGGGCGTGTTCGTATTTTCCGTCGACGATGGCGAGCACCACTTTGTCGGCGGCCGCTGGACGGGGGGCGTGGACGTCCTGTGGCCTGGCAGCGACATCGAACCGAATGCGCCGACAGCGCCACAGAAGGTGCTCGACATCGAACTGGATGGCACGTTGCGCCTTGACCACGTGACCCAGTATGCGCCCCACGTGTGGCCCATCGGCGATCTGCACGTCCTGGTGATCTCCGAGGCTCCAGGTCACGTAGTCATCCGCGAAAGCATCGGCTACCGCACCTTCGGTGAGCCGGAGCCGGAGCGTCCCGCGGTGGTCGCCGAAGTGGACGCCATCCAGACCAACGCCTCCTTCTCGGCCGCCAGCGTGGACGTGAGCTTTGGTGCCTTGCACTACGAGGCAAACAAGGACACCGCTTGGCATCCGGGCGTGGAGGTCGCGCCGGCGGTTATGGGCTTCGAGGGGGCAGCCGAGGGGCGCCACCAGATTGCCCTCGTGCACGCCTGGAACATGGACGGATTCACGCACTTGGCCGGGACGGCCAACGAACACGCATTGGATGTGAAGCACATCGGCGGTCGGGGATTGTCTGCTTGGGACGAATCCATGCTCTGGCAAGTGACAGCCGAGGGCGGGCTCGCTGTGCACCTAGACTTGGCTTATGCTTCCGCATGGTTTGCCGGTGCGTCTGTGGCGTTGCTCGAAATGGAGCAAGTGCCCGAAGGCTTCCAAGCGCAGGCACTGCTCCACCGGGCGCAGCCACCGCTCGTGTAAATCCCATTCACGACGTTCATCTAAGGGCACGCGCTTTGCCGTTGCGTGCGCGCTCTGGTGATCGAGGGAGGTGGCATGAAAGCCGCCTTTGCCAACGGCGTTCTGTCGGCCTTCGAGGAGGCCG
>JBFKLD010000238.1:0-1842 GCA_041630755.1 Thermoplasmatota archaeon | reverse complement strand
TCCCGCCACGAGCCACCAGCGGTCCACAAGCGCACGGCCGGGGGCGGACTTCTCGGGATTCTTGAGCTCGTGGAGCCAATCGCCGCGGCTCACTTTCAGCTCGAAGCCGTGGCACTCATGCTGCTTGTTGTGAAGCTGCAATCCGACGGCATCCACAAAGCGCAGCCCATCGGGGTGGGGGACTTGGACTTCATTGGCCACCATCCACGCCGGGCTCGGACAATGGTCGCGCACCAGGGCGTGCAGCAGGTCCTGGGTCACAGCAATCGGCACAGGCCAACAACCGTGCCAATCAAGATTTGGGGGCTTCCGAGGGGTCAGTGGAACCAATGGCGTCCAGGGACTCCAGGAACCACGCCAGCTCCTTCTGGGCGCCGCGCCTTGGAACCTCAGAAAGCTGCGGCGCCAAGCCGGCAAAGATCTCCTCCAGCTCCTTGGTCCCAACCGGTCCGCGTTTCGTCGCTTCATGCGTGGCCTTCGCCATGTGGAGCTGGCCCGACGCCTCGGCGGCCGTGGCCGGAATGTGCATGCGCCGGCGCGCCGCGTCCACGCGATGGAATGCCGTTTGCTCATCCAGGAAGGCCACGGTGCCGCCACCCGTCCACCGCATAAGAGGTGCAACGTCATAACCTCCGGCGGCATGCGTTGCCCGTGCCTGATGGCTTGGAAGTCCGCGATGTCCTGGATGCGACCGCCCAATGGGTGGTCGTGTACGACCAGGACTTGCGGATCTTGCATGCCAACACGGCGGCCCTTGAAGCGCTTCAGCGCCCCCTTGAACAACTCGTGGGGCGCACCTGGCAAGAGATCGGGCTGCCTGCGCAAGTCATGGGAGAGCTGATGTCCCTGGCGGCCAAGACCCTGGAGGATGGCGCACGCCGGTCCTGCGAACTGCAGCTCGGAACCGGCGACGGCCGCCGCTGGTTCGCGTGCCATCTGGCGCGGCTGGTTGACGCGTCTGGCGCCAAGACCATCGTGTCGTCAAAGATCGAGGTCACCGACTTGCGCCGCGTCACCGAGGAATTGGAGCGCTATGCCTCCGTCATCGCCCACGACTTTCGCAGCCCGCTTGCAGGCATCGCCATGCAAAGCGAACTCCTGCTCGAGCGCCATGACGATGACGCGCTGAAGATGATCCACGACGTGGCCACTCATCTGCTCGGCCTTGCCGAAACACTTCTAGGAAAAGCGCGGGCAGGAAGCCTCCAACCGGCCATGCAGGACACCCCCGTCGAACAGACGATCCAACCCGCGCTGACGGCGCTGGCGGCCCAACTCGAGCAAGCCGGCGCGCACGTGGACGTGGATGCCGCGCATGTCGCGCATGTGGATGGGGAACTGATGGGCCAGGTCTGGCAGAACCTCATGGAGAACACGCTGCGGTACACCCCGCAGCCGCGCATCACTATCCGCAGCCACGCGCACGACGGCGGCGTCCGGGTCGTCTATTCCGACAACGGACCCGGCATCCCGGAGGACAAGATCCCCGACGTCTTCCAGCCCTACGCCCGCCTCGGGCGCACCGATGGCAGCGGCGTGGGTCTCGGATTGTCCTTGTGCCGTCGCATCGTCGAAGCCTGCGGCGGCCGCATCCGGTGCGTGCCAAGCAACGGCGCGCGCTTCGAGCTGGACTTGCCGGCCTGAAGGGAATTCCCCCGCCCCATCTCATGGCGGGGCGGGGAGGGCCGATGGCCCATGCCGGTTGGTTCGACCCGCTTCGCCAATGGTTTGGACCCTCGTGGCATCAAGCCTCGGGCTTGGGGCGGCGTTGCGGGCACTGTGACGTCGCCCAGGACGGCAAGGCGCGGGGCTGTGCCCATCTCTTCGATGGGCGCGCGCCCC
>JBFKLD010000237.1:0-1851 GCA_041630755.1 Thermoplasmatota archaeon | reverse complement strand
TCGCGCACGCGGCGCACCTCTGTCCAAGCCAGCACGGCCCAGATGAGGTCGATCACGACGACCACCAGGAAGAGCGAACCGGCGAGGCCCACCCAGTCAGCTGCGGGGCAGGTGCCGCGCTCGCAGAGGGTCGTGCCCGCGCCGGTCAAGGCGATCGCCACGCCGCCGAGCACAAGGCAGTGCGCGAGCAGCAGAAGCGTGGTGGCATCCATCCGACCCATGCATCAAACTCAGGCGGGCGAGGATATAGCGGTTTTGTGGCAATTCTTGCCTAAGCAAGCACGGGTTGACGGGCCATGACGGGCAAGTCGCCGCTTGCGGCGAGGCGGCGCAGGGATTCCGTCGTCGTCAGGAGGGTGCTCTTGCCTTGGCGCATCTTTTCGAGAACGCCCAGGTTTTCGAGCTTCTTGACGTGGAAGCTGGCCAGTGCGGCGCTGATGCCGAGGGCTTCGGCAACGTCCTTCTGGCTGCTCATCGGATGGGCTTGCACGAAGGCGGTGATCTGGGCCGCCGTGTCGCCCTTGAGGGCGCTGGCCACGGCCATGTCCTGGCGGCTGACTTGACCGCCTTGCTCGAAGAAGCACTTCTGGTTGTTGACGCGGCGCGTGGTGAGCATGCCGGCCTTCTGGAGCTTGTCGAGGTGGTGCGTGACGGTTCCCCAGCCACCGCCCACTTCGCGGGCGATGTGGCTGGCGTGGATGCCGGGATTCTCCTTCACGAGGTCGAAGATCTGGGCACGCAGCGGGTGGTCCAGGACCTTGTCGTTCGAGATGCGGCTGAAGCCGGCAGCGCCCAGGATGCCGTACTTGCGGGCAAGCTCCCAGAGGGCCCAACCACCCGCACTGGCCGATGCGGCGGCGCCTGCCGAAGCGGCGGCCACGAAGACGGGTTCCGGCATGGCTGCCGGGCGCAGCAAGGAGACGAGGCCCCAGGTGGCTGCAAAGAGGAAAGCGATGGCCTTGCCGGTGGCGGCGATGGCCGCTCCGAGGGCCTGGAAGGTGGCGGTGATGGTCACGGCGATGGCGGTGGTGACGGCTGCGCCGAGCCCGATGCCGAGTGTCGCGAGGGCCGATCCGAGCCCTTGGACGAGGGCGGCGGCCCCGGTGCCGACGGCCGCACCCACGAACGCGATGCCTTTGATGGTGGCCATGGCGACGTCTGCGATCGCTTGTGCGGCACGCTCCATCGCGGCACCCACCGAGCCAAGGGTCTGGCCCAGCTGGGCACTCAAGTCCGGCTCGTCCACGGGCAGATCCAGGGGAGCCTCAAGCTCAGCATTGAGCGTGGTGTTGACTTCTTCGAGCGCCATCGCGGGGGCAGCAAGCAGAAGAGTCAGCGCAACCAACCATCGGAGCACACAAGGAAGCCTCCGGCAACATTATAGAACGTTTTTGGTCGCAGCGTTTGAGCAACGGGCGTTTTTCTCCTGAACGCGGAAGCGGAACCTCCTAGTTTGGATGCGGACGTGGAGCGTCGTGCGCCTGCAAGATTGGGCGACCCCGCGGTGGGTCGGCGCGGCTTGGCTGCTTTTCATCGTGTTCAGCTTGACGTGGTTCCAGGTTGGCCCCTACGGCGCCATGGACGAAGCTGGCGGCATCCCCGACGAGGCTTTCGACAAGACGCCCGCTAGCGTCCAAGCGCAAGTGGCAGGATGGAACGCCACCACCCAGGAGACGTACCGGGCCTTCTTGGTGGGCGACCTGCTGTACCCCTTGGTCTTCATCCCCATGGCGAGCCTCACCATCCTTTGGGTGGCCAAGCGGTTTGCGTGGCTGCGCCACGCCGCCTGGATGCCCGTGGCGGGCGGAGTGCTCGATTGGGTCGAAAACGGCCTGATGTTCGCCGTGCTCG
>JBFKLD010000236.1:0-1916 GCA_041630755.1 Thermoplasmatota archaeon | reverse complement strand
TCGCCTTGGATGCGGGTGAGCATCTCGGCGTACAGCTCGTCCCAGATGGCGTGGCCGGGATCATCGTACAAGCCATCGCCGTCAGCATCGCGCCACGGCAGGCCTTGGTCTGTCCAGTTTTGCAAGGCGGCCACCATCGCGGCGTTGGCGGGGTCGCGGCTGCCGGCTTCGATGAGGATGGGCATGAACGGGAGGGCCAAGCTGTCCGTGCGCGCCGCATCCCAGTTTGCTTGGGCCACGTCGTCGTAGCTGAGGCTTCCATCGGCGAGGAACGACTGGATGGTGCGGTCTTCGGCCTGCACGCGGTGGACCGGACCCCAGAGGCCGCGCTGGTCGCCGGCGCGCCATCCGTACGCGGGACCGTTGTTCCAGTTGGCGTAGTAGCCCGTGCTGGGGTCCATGGCCCAGGTTCCCATGCCTTCGGTGACGACCTCTGCTTGCCAATGGTAGTCGCTCCCGGATGGCGTGGGCAGCCGCGGGTCGAAGCCGGGTGCCCGGATCGGGATGTCCCCGGTATGGAGGTACAGGACATCGTCGGCGTCCGCGACGTGGAAATTGAACGTGAACGGGAACTTGGATGCCATGGATTGGAACTCTTCGACGCTCTTGGCCGCAGACAATCCGAGCCAGATGAACGCGCCGGGCAACTCTTCGTTCTTCGTGGTCCACTTCTTGGCCCATGCCACGCCTGCGTCTTCATTGATCGCGATGACGGGCCAGCCTTCCGCGCGGCACACTTGCTGCACGTACTTCTGCGGCGGCGCCACGTTGGGGAAGCTTGGCAGTTCCGCCGGTGCGGGCGCCGTCTGGTGCTCAACCGTCCAGCAGACCATGTCTTTTGTCTCGTTGTCCCAGATGTAGCTGCGGGGGCCATCCAGCTCAAGCTCGACGATGTCTGCTTGGTCCTCGATGCCACTCGTCGCGGTCCATGCAATGTGCGCATTGCGGCCGATGACAAGCGCAGGTGCGCCGGCGACGCCGATGCCCACAGCGTCAATGTCGGGGCCGTGGAGGCCGACTTGGTACGGCACGGGGGGCTTGTAGTATCCCATCTGCGGGGCGCCCCACATGATGGACTTGCCCGTGTCGGTGATGCTCGGGTCCGCAAGGAACGCATTGCTTCCCCACTTGAATCCTTCAAAGACGCCCTCGCCGCGCTGCTCGGCCTTGGCGTCGTACGCGGGCGGGAAGGGGCCGTAGCCGAGGTCGGCGCCTGGAGGCGTGCCGAACGTGACCGCATCGAGGCTGGCGTTGATGAAACGCAGCTGGTGGTCCACCTTGTCGCGCGGGAGGGGGTCCTCGCAGCCGTTGATGATCTTGTCCTCCATCGGGATGGTGGTGTAGGTGTCATCGATGCGCAGCCACACAAGATCACCAAACGCATCCCATGCTTCATCTTCCGGAAGGACGCTTTGGAGCTGCGCCAGTCGCTGGAGGTTGCCCAGTTCGCTTCCGCCGTCGACACCGAAGAACCCGATGAGGTAGTTGATCACGGCTACGCTGTCCTGGGGCGTCCACTCGTGGAATGCGTGCCCAAGTGCTGCAAACTCGCCGGGCATCTCGTTGCGGGCCGCGGCCTCATTCGCGTAGCGGTTCACGCCGGCACTGTAGGCCTGCAAGACGTCCTTTGCGTAGTCCGGTGCTGCTTGCCATTGGGCCTCGATCTCGGCCTCGGTGTACAGCTCGCGGTGGACTTCGATGTCACTGCTCAATTGGGCAGCGCCAACGTAGGCCGCGCTGTCGCCACGGCCCACGTGGCGAAGCAGATCCAATTCAAACAGGCGGTCCTGCGCCTGGGCGTAGCCGTTGGCGTACCATAGGCTCCACATGTCGTCCGCGTAGATGTGGGGAATGCCGTAGGCGTCGCGCTTGATGGTGGCCGATGCGCCAAGGCTGGGCGCCGCAATGCGCTCGCC
>JBFKLD010000235.1:0-1921 GCA_041630755.1 Thermoplasmatota archaeon | reverse complement strand
CTACGGCCAGGAGACGGGCTTCGCGGCACTGCTGGAGAGCATCTGCCACCAGCAGGTCAGCATGGCCGCAGGCCGCGCAATCCTTGGCCGCGTCCGCGCCCTCGGCGACACGCCGGACGCCCTTCTTGAAGCAGGGCCAGACGCTCTTCGTGCAGCAGGACTGAGCCGGCCGAAGGCGGCTTATGTGCTGGATCTGGCCGAGCGAACCCTGCGTGGCGAGCTGGCGTTCGACGCAATGGAATCCATGAGCGACGACGAGGTGATTGCCACACTCACGGCCGTCAAAGGCATCGGTGTCTGGACAGCCAAAATGTACCTGATCTTCCGCCTCCAGCGATTGGACGTGTGCCCGCACGAAGATCTGGGCGTCCGCCTCGGCGTGCGGGACGCTTTTGGCGTGCCCGAACATGAGGCGCGCGCGTTTCTCGAGGCCCGGCGGAGCTCGTGGTCGCCGTACAACTCGCTTGCCGCCCTTGTGCTGTGGAACCTACGCGACTGAGATGCGCATCCACTCTTGCAGGAACGCGTGCGCGTCGGGGTGGCGGTTGGCAGGTTTGGCGTCCGTGGCCTTGCGCAGCATCGCCTTCATCTCGGCAGGGGCCCCGCGGGTTTGCTTCAGTGCGGCTTGCAGACACCGGCCAAGACCGTAGACGTCTGAGGCTGGCGTCCATTGCTGCTCCCCGTGGACTTCCGGGGCCGAGAAGCGTGAACGGCGAGGCGGCTGCCCTGCCGGCGTGCGGAAGCCTCGCGCGTGGCTGAAGTCGGCAAGGATGGGGGCCTCGGGGCGCAGGATGTTCGACGGGTGGACGTTTCCGTGGACCAGCGCGCAGCTGTGGGCCTTGGCGAGTGCGGCGGCCAGAGAGCGTCCCATGCGGTGGATCGCTTCGGGACTTGTCTGGCCCCCTCCGAGGTGCTCTTCCAGGGTCTCTCCCTCAATGAATGGCAGAACAAGAACGGATTCTTCCCCTTCGGGAACGATGGCCAGAAGCGGCATCGTGTGGGGGTGGCGCGCCCGCCGCAGAGCGTGGGCTTCTCTAGCGGCGTGATCGGCGCGTGCGCGCTTCAGGACAACGGGCTTGGACGTGTACATGTCGAGGGCGCGGTACAATGTGGCCGTGCCCTCGTGGAGGACTTCTTCGATGCGGTATCGGCGGTCGAACATCGCTCCGGGCTCCCACGACGGCGCGTGCGGGGGAATGTCCTTCTGGATGATCTTGCGATCGATGACGGCCATGGCGGTGGCACCGACTGCCCCCGCGATTGTCGCGATGGTCAGGTCGACCACGATCTTGCCCGTGTCGGTGAACGCGCCGAGTGCGCCCGTGACCTGCGACGCAGATTTCCAAGCAATCAGCGGAAGCAGGATGCCTACGAAAGCAGGAAGCGCCCAATTGGAGCGGAGGGTCAGATCGAGGAACCGGTACCGCGTCATGGCCACCCAGAACACGATGGGCCGGATGACCAGGATGTCGAATTGCCGTTGGATCACGACGGCGTGGGCCAGCCAAAAGTTCCAGGTCGTCGCCTTGGGAGCCATGAATTCCTGCACCGCTTCCAGAAGCCCAAATCCCACGAATCCAAGCACAACGGCTGCGTGGCGACGGCGGGACGGGTCCAGCGCGGCGAGAATGAGCAGCACAATCGTGGCCACGAGACCGAGGACGGCCAAGGCTTCGAACGCGCCGCCAAATGCAACTGCCATCGGGTATGGGTGACCAGAAATCCGCCTCTCGAGGGTGAAAAGATGTCCCAGCTCAAAGGCAGGAACCGCATGGGCAAAGCGGACGGCGATGGCGCCGAAGATGAGGACGAACTGCATGCCCAGCAAACGATCTTTGATGCGCCCGATCAGCCAGGCCCATCGCAGCATCGCCACGACGAAGAGGGCGCTTGCCATGGCGTTGCGTGAGAGCGTCCATGG
>JBFKLD010000234.1:0-1923 GCA_041630755.1 Thermoplasmatota archaeon | reverse complement strand
TCCGCGCCAAGGATGCCTACATCCGCGGCACCAACGGCACCAGCAACGGCCTCGTGCCGATGCTGCGTGTCTTCAACAACACTGTCCGCTACGTGGACCAAGGCGGCGGCAAGCGCAAGGGCGCCCTCGCCGTGTACTTGGAGCCCTGGCACCCGGACATCTTCGACTTCCTGGACCTGCGCAAGAACCACGGCGCCGAAGAGCTGCGTGCGCGGGACTTGTTCTACGCAATGTGGATCCCCGACTTGTTCATGAAGCGCGTCGAGGAAGACGCCGACTGGAGCCTCTTCTGCCCTGACGAGTGCCCCAACTTGGACGAGTGCTACGGCGACGAATTCGAAGAGCTGTACACCAAGTACGAAGCGCAGGGCAAGGCCCGCAAGACCGTCAAGGCGCGCCGCATCTGGGAAGAGATCATCGAAGCCCAGATCGAGACCGGCACGCCCTACATGCTCTACAAGGACCACGTCAACCGCAAGAGCAACCAGAAGAACATCGGCATCATCCGCAGCAGCAACCTCTGCACCGAGATCGTCGAGCACACGAGCCCCGGCGAAGTGGCCGTGTGCAACCTGGCAAGCATTGCGCTTCCGAAGTTCGCAGACCGCGACGCGGGCACCTTCGACCATGAAGGTCTGCACAACGTCGTGTACCATGCGGTGTGCAACCTCAACAAGGTCATCGACCGCAACTACTACCCGGTCGAGGAAGCCAAGCACAGCAACCTGCGCCACCGCCCCGTGGGCCTTGGTGTGCAGGGTCTGGCCGACACGTTTGCGATGCTGAAGATGCCCTTCGACAGCGAAGATGCGGCGCAGCTCAACCGCGAGATCTTCGAAACCATCTACTTCGCGGGCCTGCGCGCCAGCTGCGACGTGGCCAAGAACGAAGGTCCCTACGAGACGTTCGAGGGAAGCCCCGCGAGCGAGGGCATCCTCCAGTTCGACATGTGGGGTGCCAAGCCGCCGTCCACGCGCTGGGACTGGTCGGGCCTGAAGAAGGAGATCATGGAGTCTGGCCTGCGCAACAGCCTGCTCGTGGCCCCGATGCCCACGGCAAGCACCAGCCAGATTCTCGGCAACAACGAGTGCTTCGAGCCCTTCACGAGCAACCTGTACACGCGCCGCACCCTGAGTGGCGAGTTCGTGGTCATCAACAAGCACTTGGTCAAGGACCTCGTGGAGCTTGGCCTCTGGAATGAGGACATCAAGGACCAGATCGTCATCGGCCAAGGCAGCGTGCAGCACATCAGTGAGATTCCGGCCGAGATCCGTGCGCTCTACAAGACGGTCTGGGAGATCAAGCAGCGCGTCGTCATCGACATGGCGGCCGATCGCGGTGCGTTCATTGACCAGAGCCAGAGCCTCAACATCCACCTGACGGACCCCAACTTCGCCAAGATCAGCTCCATGCACTTCCATGCGTGGCGCCGCGGCTTGAAGACGGGCATGTACTACCTGCGCACCAAGGCTGCGGCGCAGGCTCTGCAGTTCACGGTGGATGCCGAGAAGCAGCGCAAGATGAAGGAGCAAGAGATGACGGCTGAGGAAGAGTTGGCCTGCAGTCTCGACAATCCTGATGACTGCATTGCGTGCGGAAGCTGAGCGCAGCGAAGCTTGTGCACACGCCGAGGCCGAAGGCCTTGGCGCCTGTGGGAGTTGACGCAGTCCACTCCAACAGCCGCCGCGGCGGCTTGCGCCGCAGTGGTGCGTGCGGAAGCTGAGCGAAGCTTGGGAACCCGCCGAGGCCGAAGGCCTTGGCGCCTGTGGGGGCTGACGAAGTCCGATCCCGCGGCAGCGGACGCTGCCGTGCCAAAGCTGAGCGTCGCGGCGCTTTGGCCGCGTCCCGCCTTTTCCTCCTTTTCACCTTGTTTCGTGGTCCCTGAGGGAAGAGGGAAAGAGGGGCTTAGTACCGCGCGGCAAT
>JBFKLD010000233.1:0-1928 GCA_041630755.1 Thermoplasmatota archaeon | reverse complement strand
CCATCACGTCGAGCCCTCCAGCCGCTTCCTCGGGGACCTTGGCCCGGAGGATCTTGGCTTGCAGCCGCATGGGCGACAGCGGGTTGCCAAGTTCATGTCCAAGGGACTGCAGGAAGTCGCTCTTGATCGCCTCCAGCTCTTTGGTGCGCTCCAGGTCTTCCGCGATGATGCGGTTGGCTTCGTCGTCACGCCAGCGCGCATCGAGGGACCGCGCCATGTCCGCGAGCGTCTCGACATCTTCGTCTGGGTACACCCGCACGCGCGGGTAGGCCACGGCTAGGGTTGCTCCGCAAGCAAGGCCCACGACGTGCAACTCACCGCGCACGTCCCCGATGGCGCCGCGTGTGCCCCCGACGACGCGTTGGACTTGCCGGGGAGAACCTTCGGGAAGCACCTCCACTTGGCCGGTGTCGAGGAGCCCCTCGAGCAGGTCGGGCACATCGTGGAAATAGAGGCAATCCCGCTGGGCGATGCGCCGCTGGAAGGCAAGCACCGCATCGGCACGCCACATGCCCAGAAATCGACGCGGGGGGACGGTGGCCATGCTGATGGCGAAGGCTTGGAACAGGAGGCCACCCTCCAGCACGAACCGTCCCGCATTGGCGGTGGCTGGAACGAGCCAGAAGGCAGCACCGACGATGAGGATGACGGAGGCCATGGTGGTCATGGCCCCGTAGCGCTGGCGCATGGCGGCCACGCCTTGGCCACTGCGAGCGCGGGAGGCGAGAATGGGCAGCCCGAGCAAGTACGGGGCCACCGCAAGGCCGCCAACGAGACCAGCCATCACCCCCGCGTGGGCATCGAAAAGCAGGAACAGGGGAAGCCCTAGGCCGGCGGCGATGAAGCTGGCATGCAAGATCCACGGCGGGTATGCGACCAAGTGCCGCAGGAAGACGAACGTGAGGGGAGCATTGAGAAGCAAGGCAAGCGCCCCGAGAGGAAGAAGGACCCAGTCAAGGGTGCCTTGCGTATCGAAGCCGAAGCCGATCAACGTCACGAGCGCAAAGAGTGCGGGCGACATGATCCAGATGCGCATGTCGCGATGCGCCACGGTTGTTCCCGGCTTGGCCGTCCACACGCGCATGGCGACCAACAAGATGACCAGATCCGCGAGGATGATCCCTGCCGGAACCATGCCTCGGCGTTTCGCCGGTCGTTGTTAGCTCTGGCGCCCGAGGGCCACAGGGTCAAGGGGTGAAGGGGAAAAGGTCGTGGGCGCGGTTCACCCAAGCAGCGCGGGCGTCGGCGGCTGGAAGAAGTCATCCTCGGCCGGCGTGGCCAGGGGCAGCTTCAGCACGCTGTCGGCGTCGTCGTGCAGCAGCACAGGGTCGCTCACGGCGCTGGGCAGGTAGTCCTCGCCGGTGCTCTTGATGAGCAGGTCGAGGCCGTGGCCGGCGGGCAGCACGGCATCGAAGGCCAGGAATTCCATCTTGGCCACGAGGGGCATGCCGGGCACCACGGGTTGTGCTTCCTTGCCGCCGGCGGCAAAGCGCAGGTCCATGATGGCGTGGCCGAGGCGCAAGCCGGTTTCGGCGTCGCGCAGTTCGGCAAACAGCTGGCCGCCGGGGCCCGTCGGGGTCACGGTGGCGTGCAGCTGCGGCATGCCGGCGATGATGGTGTCCTGTTCTTCACTCAGTGGCGGGAACTCGTAGCGCGCGAACGCTGCGGCTCCGACGCCGATGAATTGGGCGCCACCGATGATGGGGCGGCTGTCGGCCCAGAGGGTGGCGTCGGTCATCTCGGCATCCTCGAAGGTGTAGGTGACCCAGGCGTCCTGGGGCGGGTAGGTCTCTTCGATGCGCCATTGGCCCATGTTGTCTTGCACTTCGACGTGCAGCTCCGGCTGCGGGCCGGTCTCCATGAGGTAGTGGTCGAACCATTCGAGCAAGTCTTGTGCCCAGTCCATGCGGACGGTGTTGGGGAACGCT
>JBFKLD010000232.1:0-1956 GCA_041630755.1 Thermoplasmatota archaeon | reverse complement strand
TGCGATTGTGGCTCTTCTCGAGCTGGAACGGTTGTTCGGCGCCGCCGGATTAAGTGTGTCTGATGAGCAAGCCGCGCAGATCAAGACCTGGAATGCGGGAGGGCCATGGCTTGTTGACGGAAACTGGCGCACGTTTGTCGCTGAACCCCTGCGAGGCGCCGTCGCCTAGCGCCATTGGCACGCCTTGCAGGTCGTGCCGCTCGTGGGCTCGCCGCACGTGGCGCAAGCGACCATCGGAGGCAAGTCCTCCGCCGGCCGGTGCGCAAGCAGATCCTTGACCTTGTCCTGGAACCGCAGCAACCCGTGCCGCGTCCCAGGGCTCCGGTCTTCCAGCTCAAGCAGCGTGTCGCGCATGGCAAAGCGCCGCGCGCGCTCGGCGTACGGGCACTCGGCCTCGTCGTGGATGGGCAATCCGTTGAGGAGGCAGTAGAGAAGGACCTCCTTCTCGGAGACCTCTCGGAACGGGATGACGCGGCGGATCAATCCCGGTTGCGCCTCGGCATGCGGCGCCAAGCGCCCCAAGCGCTCCACGTCTCCCTCAAGGACGTTCATCAGCACCGTCTGCGCCATGTCGTCCAAGTTGTGCCCCGTGGCCACCACGCTGGCGCCTGCCTCGGCCGCGAGGCGGTTGATGCCCACGCGCCGGAACACACCGCAAGGGCCGCAGGCCGGGCGCGCCTGCCCGTGTGCGTCGGGGCCTTTCTCACCGGCGGCAAACTGGTCAATGGTGTAGCCTGCCAAGTCCTGCGTGGCCACGAGCTTCCATTCCACGCCGAGCTTCTCGGTCACCTCGCGGCAGATGTCGAGGCTGGTCTCGCGGTAGCCCTCGATTCCCTCATTGATGGTGACTGCCACGAGTTTGATGCGGGGATTCTTGTGCGTGATGCCGTGCAAGAAATGCAAAAGCGCCACGGAATCCTTGCCGCCGGAAAGGGCCACAGCGACCGTGCCTTCCGGCAAGCGCCCCTGGTCTGCCAGGGCAGACTTGGCCCGGCGCTCAAAGCTCCGGACGAAGTGGTCCCCGCACAGGGACTGCCCGCTGGTGCGCAGGCGGATGACGGCGGGGCGGCCGCACTTGCAGTCCACGAAGGCGCCCACCGGCGCCGCTCCATAAGTGTTAGGGCCTGCGGGTCTTGGACCAGAAATGACTGGCACTGCGAAGGGCGCTCTGGTACTCCTCCAAGGAATCGGGCTTCACCACGTACCCTGCCGCGTGCCTGGCATAGGCCTCCTCGATCACGGAAGGGTCATCGTTGCCGCTGACGACCAGCACAGGAATGCGCGCCGTGGACGCGTCCGCCTTCAATTCTCCCAGCAGGTCGATGCCATCTTCGTCGCCGAGCCAGATGTCCAAGACGATCAGATCGGTGGGCACTCCTTGCTCTTGCGCGCGGCGAAGCTGGGCCCATGCCTCCGCGGGGCTCGCCACCGTCGTGGACGTCATGCCCTCCAACGACCGCGCCGTCAGGGCAGCATCGTCCGGGTCATCTTCCACGATCAGACAATGAGGCACGCTACCACCTTGCTTGTTCTGGTATAGAAACACGCACAAAGGGGGCAACCAAATCGGCCCCGCGCGGGGAAGACGTCCGAAGGGGAAGGCTTCCAGGAGGGAAAGAGAGGGAAAGAGGAATCCGGGGATTACAGGAGGCCAGCCTTCTGGAGCGTGAGCAGGTCCTCCGTGGACAGCTTCTCTCCAGCCTTGAAGCGCTCGTAGACTTCGTCCGCGGCCGCTTCGACTTGCTTGGCGTTCATCGGCTTGCCGCCGCTGGAGCCGCCACCCATCTGGTCCTCGATCTCGTGGATCTGGTTGACGTACTCGATGTACGCCTTGTGGATCTTGTCGGCCTCCATCTTGGAGACAACGAACTTCTCCTGAAGCTTGTCCGCGGTCTTGCGGATCTTGTCGCTCTCCTTGTAGAGCTTGATCATGGAGTCGTGCTCGCTCTGGGCGCG
>JBFKLD010000231.1:0-1972 GCA_041630755.1 Thermoplasmatota archaeon | reverse complement strand
GCGCGCCCTGGAGGCCGCCGTGCGCCCCCCGCACCCGAATGTGGACCTTGAGCAGGTGCGCACGCCGCCGCACGTGGCCGCCGATCTCGTGTGGGAAGCCCACCAGTGGGGAGACTTGGATGGCAAGCGCGTGCTCGACCTGGGCTGCGGGACGGGCATCTTTTGTCTCGGCGCGTCGCTATGCGGCGCCTCCGTCCATGGCGTGGACATTGACGACGCAAGCATCCAAGCAGCCAAGGATCTGCTTGGCGACCGCGCCACCTTCGAGGTGGCTGACGTGGCCGCGTGGACGAGCCAAGCCGCAGACACGGTGCTGATGAACCCCCCGTTTGGCGCCCAGAAGGGCAACAAGCACGCAGACCGGCCGTTCTTGCAGAAGGCCGCCGCGTGCGCGGACGTGGTCTGGTTCCTCGCCCTCGAGCACACGGAGGCGTTCCTGCAGCACGAAGCAAAGCGCCTCGGCATGCGCATCGAGAAGGTCCTGCGCTGGGACTACCCGCTTGAGGCGCAGCACGCATTCCACACGGCCGCGGTGCGGACGATCCCTGTGGGAGCCTACCGTTTGTCGCGCTAGGCCGGGTTGGGCTTGGCCGTGCGCTTCTCGGTGCGCGCAAGGCGCGCTTGGCGCTCCTGCTTCGTCGGCACGTGGACGTGGCTCACAAGCCGCAGTGCCGCGAGACCCTTGATGAGCAGCTTGCCCGCGTCGAATTGGTACCAGCGGTGGCCGATGTATGCACTGTTGGGGAACGCGTGGTGGTTGTTGTGCCACCCTTCGCCCCAGCCGAGGAAGCCGAAGATGGCGTTGTTGCGCGCCAAGTCCGGGCTCTTGTAGGGCCGGGTGCCCCAGGTGTGGCAGATGCTGTTGATGCTCCAGGTGATGTGGTGCACGAGGAAGATGCGCACACCTGCACCCCAGACGAGGCCTTGGGCGGCCGCGATCCACGAGCCGGTGATGGCCAGCGCAATGGCGCCCGGCGCAAGGACGGAACCAAGCATCCACACCAGCTGGGTCCGCTCAAGGAAGGCCACCACGGGGTCGCGCATCATCTTGTCGAAGGCGGGCCCGCTGTGGACGAGGCGCCCCTTGGGGAGCCAGCCAAAGTGGGCGTGCCAGAGGCCGTCAAGCGGGCTGTGGGGGTCGCCTTCCTTGTCCGACAGCGCGTGGTGCCGGCGGTGGGTGGCCGCCCAGGAGGCCGGGCCGCCCTGGAAGGACGTCACGGCGGCCAGGAGGATCAGGAAGCGCACGGGCGCTTTGGCTTTGAGTGCGCCGTGGGCAAGCATGCGGTGGAACCCGACTGTGATGCCGAGTCCGGCGATCGTCTGGAATCCCAGAAGCAGCGCGATGTCGAGCCACGTCACGTGCACACCCCAGAAGGAAACGATGGCCCATCCGGTGGCAAGCACGGGCAGGATGGCCACCAGGGCGATCGCGATGCGGTGCCCGGTGCGCTTTCCGAGGAACGGATAGGTGGCGTCAACAGCGTCCATTGAAAGTGTTGAAAGAGGAGATGGACTTAAGGCTCCAAGTGGGACCAGCTGCGGCTGGTGCCCGTGAGGGAACCCGGTGTCCGAAATGAAAGCAAGGGCCACGCCTGAAGCCGATACAAAAGCCATGGTGGCGCGCCTCGATGCGTTCCTGGATGCGCGTGCGGAAGAGCACCGCATGGCCATGGACGAGGTCGTGGAGTGGCTCACACAAGCGGGCAGCCTGGAAGACGAGATCCGCGCCAGCGTCGAATCCGTGGGCGCCCTCTTCCAGAAGTGGAGCTTCGAGATCATGTTCCTGCTGCGCCTGCGCGGCGTCATGCGCTTCAACCAGCTCAAGGAGGAGCTTTCAAGCGTGGGCCCCGACAGCATCGGCAAGAAGGTCAAGGACCTGGCCGGTGTGGGAAGCCGGACGCTGAGCCAGCGCCTCAAGGAGCTTGAAGCGCGCGGCATGGTCAAGCGCGACGTCTACCCGGAGGTTCCCGTC
>JBFKLD010000230.1:0-1975 GCA_041630755.1 Thermoplasmatota archaeon | reverse complement strand
TCATGAACCACATCCGCTTCGACGAGGACCACTTCCCCATCCGGAACGTGTTCACGGTCCTCGGCGAACCGGACCAGGCAGACAAGTTCCTGCGGATCTTGCGGGGCATGTACACCGGAGTCGAGGTGCTGCGCCAGGACGCCAATGCGCTGAGCGTCTTGGTCGAGCCTGCCCCGGAGAAGATGAAGTTCCTCAAGGCCCCGTTCACCAAGGCCCTGCGGGCCCTGGGCCCTGACCGCATCCTGCGCCCCATCATCATCAAAGAGGGATGGATGACGGTTGCCATCATCACGGCGGCCCAAGTCGAAGTTTCCGACGTGATCCGCACCGCGACGGAGAGCTTCAAGAAGGCCGGCCTCACGATGAAGCTGGTGCGCTGGGGCGAGTACCGCCCCGAAGACCACCCCCTTGGCGACTTTGAGGAGAAGCTCACCCCCAAGCAAGTCGAGATTGTCAAGATGGGTCTCGCCATGGGATTCTACGACAACCCCAGACATTGCAACCTCGAAGAGCTGGCCAGCGTCTTTGGCATCAGCAAGGCCGCCGCCCACAACCGGTTGAAGGCCGCAGAACGCAAGATCCTCAGCAGCTACTTCTCGTAGCATGGACGACCTGCACCCGGGTTGGATCTGGGCCCTCGGCATCGTGGGCCCGACGGTGCAGTACTTGGGCCTCTGGGCAGGATTTTTTGCCCTGAATCAGGGCACGCCGGACGTCGCCATGGCCACCACGTGGTACGCGTTGTCCATCGTCGGTGGCGGGCTGGTCATCGCGGGCCTTGCCCTCATCACCCATGCCCAGAAGAGGCGCGCACCTTGGTTCGGGTTCCTCATGGTGATCGGCTTGGCGCCGTGGATGTTCGAAGTGCTCACCACGTACGGACTTCTTGCAGAGATCGGCCTTGCCATGACGGCTGCTTACATCCTGCTGCCCGCACTGCTTGTCGCCACAATCTGGGGGCTCATCATCGGCTTTCGGCTCAGTTGGCCACAAAGCCCGCAGCCCGTGGTGTTCCTCGCGCTGGGCATGTGCGCCAGCATGGTGATCGGCGCCGCCCTGGTGCTGGCCGACATGCCCAACCAGGCTGCGATGGCTCGCGAAGCCCACGAGGCGCCGAGCCTAGGGTTGGTTCCAGTACTCTTCGCGCTCGGGTTGCTGCTTCGCCGCAAGGCGCTCTAGGTGCGGGTGCAGGCTGTTTGCGTAGTACTCGATCAAGTCCCAGCGGCGCGTGAAAATGCTTGATCCCTCGCGCACCATGATGCCACGGCGCTGCGCGACGTCCAGCGCCAGATCGAGCACGTCACGCAGATGATCTGCATCTTCGACATCCACCATGACCTCGACGAGGTCTTCGCGGCCGCGCACGGCATCAGCCAGGCCTGCGGCCGTCCGGCTGCGCCGCTCGTACGGATCATCCAATGCAAACGGCGCACCGGCATCCACGAGCTTGTGGCTCATGGCGCGCATGGCCAAGATCATGTCGCCTTGGTCCACGCCCGCTTCCGCTCGCTCTTGGCCCAAGTCGCGAAGCGCGGCAGCCGCCAACGTGACTGGGGTCACGGGCATGACCTTCCCGATGCTGTCCATCAGCTGGTCTGCAAAGGGTTGCAGCGCGGCCCACCGCTGCTTGCGGTCCTTGATCTCGAGCGCATCCTTGTGGTCTTCGTACCATTGGTCGAAGACGACAGGTTCGCCAAAGTGGATGGCCACGACGCCGTGGCGCTTCAGGCGCTTCATCACGAAGCGTGTGCCGTTGATGATGCCCCCCGCCCCGGCCTTCGCAAAGAACGTCACCAGGCGCCACACCTTCTGGGCCGGCGTGCGGCTTGGCGGCTTGGCGTCGCCCTTGGCTTCCCGGATCATGTTCTCGTCCTCTTGGACGCGGTCGAAGTTGATGCCGACGGGAACGAACACGAGGGGGCGGCGGAATTGCGGGTCGAGCTTGGTGCGCGCCATCGTGTCGAGCAAGCCCATC
>JBFKLD010000229.1:0-1998 GCA_041630755.1 Thermoplasmatota archaeon | reverse complement strand
TGGCTTCGGCAAGCTGGCGCAAGTTGCTCTTTTCGACGCCGGCCAGCACGTGTGTCGTCGGGATGTCCCGGTCCACGCGCTGGATTCGGCACCAGTGAGGCACGTGCTCCAGGGCGGCGGCCACCACATCGGCGGCTTTGGCAGCGTCGTAGGGCGTGTAGCGGCCTTCCTTCCACCATTTCTTGAGCGGCGTTTCCCCCTCTTGGACCACAAGGGTCGGGTACAGCTTCAGCATGTCCGGGCGCCATTGTGGATCGGCAAACAGCTGCCGCACTTCCTCCACGTCCGCGTCAGGGTCGGTGATGAGGCCTTGGCGGGGCTGCCCAGGCATCATGTGCACGCAGACCTTGAAGCCGGCATCGCGGGCCAGCGCCAAGGCGCGGCGGGAATCTTCCAAGGTGTGGCCGCGGTGCGTCAAGCGAAGAACGTCTTCGTCGAGGGTCTGCAGCCCAAGCTCGATGCGCGTGGCGCCATGCTCCAGCATGCGGTCCAGGTGCGGCTCGAGGCACCAGTCGGGCTTCGTCTCCACCGTCAGCCCGACAACACGGCACGTGGCGTGCTCATTGGCGTCGCGGATGGCAGCCAGCTTCTGCGCTCGCTGGGCATCGGTCAGGGAACCCCATTCCACTTCCCAGTCCTCGGCGCCGGGGTCTTCGCTGGGGCCATCGTTGCAGGCTTGGTAGATGCGGGCGATGAAGCCGTCCTGGTAGGCCGCATCGCGCGCCGGGAAGGTGCCCCCCTGCACGATGGCTTCGACTTTGTCTACCGGGTGGCCGTTGGCTTCCAGCCGAGCCAGACGCGTGCGCACCACGCGGTACGGGTCGTACGCAAGCCGCATCGAACGCATGGTGCTCGGCTCATGGCCCGTGTACGACTGGGGCACGCCCACTTCGGGCCCACCGGGGCAGTAGACGCATTTTCCGTGCGGGCACGCCGCAGGGCTGCTCATGACCGCCACGATGGCCACGCCGCTCATGCTGCGGCCCGGCTTCTTGCGCAGGGCGTGGTCGTAGCGCTGGACCATGTCCGCGGGCAGGACCTTGCGCAAGTCGGCGTTGCTTGGCACTTGCATCATGGCCAATTCGCCGGCCACTTTGTGCTTCAGAACGTGAACGTCGTGCGGCGTCGTCGGAGGCGCTGCTTCCAGCTCCTCTTGCATGCGGGCGACAAACGCGGCAGGGACGTCCACGGCGGGGCCACTCTGGCCTCGGTCTTGAGCCTACGCCTTCCAGGTGTCGCGGTTGAAAAGCAGCATCGCGACGAACAATTCCAAGCGCCCGACCCACATGAGGATCGAAAAGACGATCTTGGTGCTCAGACGGCCCTCCACATCCCCCGCAAAGCCAATGTTGCCGATCATGGACGCCGCGGCAGCCACCGCCTCGAAGACGGTCGCGTACGCCGGGTCTGTTGCTGCCACGAACGCCGCACCGGCAGCCAAGATGGTCACGTAGCTGAAGAAGAACGCCACGCCCGTCAGCAGGGTCTCTTCCTTGAGCGCCCGCCCGTCGAGGCGGATCGGGATGACCGACCGCGGGTGCAGCAGGCGCCGCGTCTGGCGCCAGACGATCTGGTACAGCATCACGAGGCGGACCACTTTCAGCCCGCCCGCCGTGCTGGCGACACTTCCACCCACGACCATCAAGAGAATCAGCACGATGCGCGCGGTCGTGGATTCGGGCAGCGCCACGCCGCCTGTGGTGGAGACGATGGCGCCCACAGTCATCGCGGATGCGGCGAGCCCTGCCACGCCCGCATCGGTGTACGCCAGGGCACCCACGACGACCGTACCGGCGAGAAACAGCAGGACGTAGAGGCGCCACTCCGTGTCCTTGAGCATGCGCGCGTCGCCGCGCAAGCCGTTGTGCACGAGTGTGAAGTTCATGCCGGCCACCAGCATGAAGAGAAGCACGACTCCTTGCAGCCAACCGTTTGCGGGAACCATGAACCCACCCGTCGAGACGGTGCCCATGGTCACCAGCGTCGCGTCCAGGATGG
>JBFKLD010000228.1:0-2031 GCA_041630755.1 Thermoplasmatota archaeon | reverse complement strand
TGCCGAAACCCCAATAACAGTAGCCGTAGCCTTGGTCGAACATGCAGTTGCCCTCCTCGCAGGAGGGGGATTCGCAGTCGCCGCGCTCCTCTACCACGTTCTCCACCTTGCAGCGGTCGAAGATCGGGATGAGCCAGGGCTCGTTCTCGGCGTTCTCGGTGCGCACGTAGAGGCTGACCTCGGGCTGGTACACTTCGAGGCGCTCCGTGGGGGGCAGGTTGGCGGGGTGGGCGATGTAGACCCAGTCGTCGCCGATGACCTTGCCTTCGGGGTGCTGCATCAGGCGGTTGACCTGCGTGGTCTTGCCCGTGCCGGTAGGGGCGATGAGCACGATGCCCTTGCCCGCGACTTCGGCGGCGGCGCCGTGGATGCTGTGCGTGTTGTACTTGCGCTCGAGGATGACGGCGGCAAGGCCAAGGGCCCAGCTCTTGCACTGGCCGTAGTACTCCGTGTTCACGAAGAGGGCCGTGTCGGTCTCGGGGCAGTAGTAGGCGTGGGCCTCGTGGTCCGGCACGCCGCTGATGCTGTACAGGTGGCCGTGCGGCTTGACAGCCTCGGTGGCCGTGTGCCAGTTCTCGCACCAGAATTCGTACTGGTGGCGGCTGTTGGTGACCAGTTCGACGAGGATCCCGTCAATGTTGGCCGTGCGGCGGTAGGTGGTCGTGTAGTCAAGGTGCGGCAGCACTTCGGCCAGCTTTTCCTGCATGGCCTGTGCGCGCATGTCCTTGGTCGCGTCCACGCGGCCTTGGCTGGCGGTGTGGAAGTTGTCAAGGGCAGGGTTGCCCTTGGTCGTCTTCATGGTCACGGTTTCCGTCATGAGGTCCCCCTGTGGCTGGCGACGAGGCTTCAGCCTTAACGGTTGTTGCGCACGAGAAGCCCTTTCTCCAGAGGAAGCGACGCTGCTTGTGGGTGCTGCATCGGCACGCCTATGCGTGGTTCCTGACCTCGACCCGGCGTGGACCAGGAAGCCCTGAAGAAGGCTGCCGGCGAGGCGGCCGCGGCGGACGTCAAAGAAGGCATGGTCGTCGGCCTCGGCACGGGCTCGACCGTGAAGTACACCATCCTGGAGCTGGCGCGCCGCGTGCGCGAAGAAGGGCTGCACATCCTGGGCATCCCGACCAGTGAGGCGTCGGCGGAACTGGCGCAAGCGGGCGGCATTCCGCTCACGACGCTGGATGACCACCCGGTGGTGGACATCACGATTGACGGGGCAGACGAGTTCGACCCCCATCTGCGCCTCATCAAGGGGGGAGGCGGTGCGCTGACGCGCGAGAAGATTGTCGCCGTGGCCAGCAAGCGCATGGTCGTCGTGGCGGACGCGACCAAGCAAGTGGAGGCGCTTGGATCCACGTTCGCGCTCCCGGTCGAGGTCATCCGGCTGGGATTGACTCCGGTCAAGCGCATGCTCGAGCAGGCAGGGGCCAAGGTGGCGGTGCGGGTCCGGGATGGCAAGGAGTACCGCACGGACAACGGGCACCCGATCCTGGATGCAAAGTTTGCCAGCATCGACGACCCTGAGGGCCTCGAGCACATGCTGGAAAGCCACCCGGCGGTGGTCTGCTCTGGGCTGTTTCTGGGCATCTGCGACGAAGTGGTGCTGGCCGACCCGAAGGGCGTCCGGCGCGTCGGCCCTGCCTGATCGGCCATCCCTGGGGCTCTGCTCAGGTCGCTGTGCGGCCGGGTCGCACGGCTGGCGGTGCGTCCTTGCGAGGTCCGGGTCCGCCTACAGGGCGGCGTTGAGGGCAGCCATGGCTTGCTTGTAGCGTTCGATGTGCTTGCGCCCCATCTCTTCGTAGAAGCTGCGGATGCTGGATGTGTCTTCGACCAGCTTGTAGCGGTGCATCGGGCGGCCTTTGCCTTCGCGGGGGATGCTTTCTGCTTCCACCCAGCCACGGTTGCGAAGCAGCTGCATCCCGACGGACACTTCTGGTTGGCGCAATCCCGTGTGCTCCACGATGTCTTTGGTTCCTTGGGGGCCACGCTCGAGAAGCATCGCAAGGAGCGTTGCTTCTACCCGTTTGGCGCCAAGGC
>JBFKLD010000227.1:0-2039 GCA_041630755.1 Thermoplasmatota archaeon | reverse complement strand
GGCATCGAACCCTGCTTGTACGTCGTCGGGTTCGATGCCGTGGCGGTGGCGGAGGAGATCCTGCGCATCGACCGGGCTATTCATTCTGAATGACTCGTCGAGCATAAGGCATAGGCTGGGGTCGTCTGCCCCATGGCCACCTTTGCACCCGTGGGCGAGAAGGAGATCACAAAAGCTCTCGTCAACGAATGGCACGCGAACTTCGAGAACCACATCGACACGGACGTCGTCATCGTCGGCGGCGGCCCCAGCGGCCTCATCGCCGCCAAGAACCTCGCCGAGAATGGCGTCAAGGTCATGGTCCTCGAATCCAACAACTACCTCGGCGGCGGATTCTGGGTCGGCGGCTTCATGATGGCGCCGCTCACCGTGCGCGCACCGGGCCAAGAGGTCCTCGACGAGATTGGTGTCAACTACAAGGCTGCCCCCGAAGTGGATGGCCTCTACCTCACCACCGGTCCGGAAGCTTGCAGCAAGGCCATCGCCGCCGCCTGCGACGCGGGCGCCTGGTTCCAGAACGTCACGAACCTCGAAGACATTGTGCTGCGCGACGGCCCCAACGGCAAGCCGCGCGTCGCCGGGGCAGTCATCAACTGGAGTCCCGTCCAAAGTCTGCCTCGCCAGATCACGTGCCTCGACCCCGTCGCCGTGGAATGCAAGCTCGTCATCGACGCCACCGGCCACGATGCCGCCGCCCTTGCCAAGCTGCGCGACATGGGCCTCGCCGACGTGCCCGGCCACGGCAGCATGTGGATCGAGAAGTCCGAAGATCTTCTGGTCGAGCACACGGGACTCGTCTACCCTGGCCTCATCGTTGCCGGCATGGCCGTCACCACTGCGTACGGCCTGCCCCGCATGGGCCCGACCTTCGGTGCCATGCTCCTGAGCGGCAAGAAGGCCGCCGAAGTGGCCTTGGAAGAGCTGAAGAAGCAAGGCTGGGCGCCCCGCACGGTCGCGGTCGAGGCCTGATGCGCGTCGTCATCAAGTACTTCTCTTGGACCTGGACCGAGCTTGCCACCGACGAAGGCGCAGCCTTCGCGGAGCAATGGACCTACGACGACGCGGGCGCCTTGATGGAGCGCAAACGCGTGGCCCTCGAGAACAAGGCGCGCACCGTCAGCACGGACCCGCGTGCAGCCGCGATCATGCGCGAGGAGCTTGGCGAGCGAGACAGGCTGGGCACCATGAGCGCGCCCAGCTGGATCCGCGACTGAGCACCTTCGCTACCTCTTCGCCTCCTCTTCACTTTCGATCCTTCGCCTCTTGTGCCCTCCATCGTCGCCACACGCGCCCCGTGCCTCGCGAGCCGCTTGTTGCTGGGCCGCCCGCTTGTGCCTGCGTCGGAAGCTCCTAATCCGCCCAAGCAAATCCCCCGGCGTGCGCGTCGCTCTGGTGCTCGGACTCCTTCTTGCCGGCTGCCTTGCCGAACCCCCTGCCGAACCTGCGCCCGCGCCCGCGCCGTTTGCATTCGGGGCGCAAGGGTGCACCGAGGTGCGCGGCGTGGTGCCCGTGCCGGCGGATGCCGTCGCGGACCGCGTGCCCCCGGGATACCAGATCCAAGCCGAACAAAGCGGCGGCGCCACGCTGCTCGTGGCCATCGTCCAATGCGCCAACGGCACCCTCGAGAAGACCATCCAGAACCCGGCGTGGAGCGCGGCCGGCGTGGCCATCGAAAGCCCGGACGGCTCTGGGGGTTCCCACGCCTACTTGCTCTGGTGGCTCAGCGACGCAGCGCCCCTCGAAGAGGCGTTGGCCGCCTGGAGCATCGGAAGTCGCATGCAGGCCCCCACGTTCGTGGATGCGGTGTCGGACGCCGGCTCGTTCCGCGCTGGCAACGCACGTGCTTCTGCACCGTGGCTCGAGGGCCCCTACGACGTGCAAGTGGACATCGCCGGGCCGGCCATCGACCAATCCATCGCGCAGGCATGGTGGATCGATGTGCCCGAACCCACGCGCATCCATTGGACGCTCGAAGGTTCCCAGAACCAAGGCTTCGGCCGCGTCAACGCAGCTGGCGGCCCGCTGCGGGAGATCCTTGG
>JBFKLD010000226.1:0-2045 GCA_041630755.1 Thermoplasmatota archaeon | reverse complement strand
GCAGTTCCGCCAGCGCATCAAGTCGCAGGTGCCGAACCTCCTCATCGAACGCGCGAAGGAGGCCGTGTCCGCGCCATACGTGGACGCCACCGGTAGCCACGCCGGTGCGCTTCTCGGCGATGTGCGCCACGACCCCTTCCAAGCAGGTGGCTTGGAGACCCCCGCCCACGACCGCGTGGAAGCGGGCGCCATCCACAAGGCCCACCGCGGGGTTCTGTACATCGACGAGATCAACACCCTCCACCTGCAAAGCCAGCAGCACCTGCTGACCGCGTTGCAGGAGAAGAAATTCCAGATCACCGGCCAAAGCGAACGCAGCAGCGGCGCCATGGTCAAGACCGAACCCGTGCCCTGCAACTTCATCCTGGTGGCCGCCGGCAACCTGGATGCCGTGAGCGGCATGCACCCGGCCCTGCGCTCGCGCATCCGCGGCTACGGCTACGAAGTGTACGTGCGCGACATCATGAGCGACACGGACGAGAACCGCCGCAAGCTCACGCGCTTCGTGGCCCAGGAAGTCAAGAAGGAGGAGGACAAGATCCCCCACTTCGACCGGGGTGCCGTTGCCGAGATCATCCATGAAGCGCAGCGCCGCGCTGGCCGCAAGGGCAAGCTGACGCTCCGCCTGCGTGAGCTGGGTGGCCTGGTGCGCGTCGCCGGCGACGTGGCCCACGAAGAAGGCGCTCCCGTGACCACGCGCGAGCATGTGCTTCGTGGCAAGAGCGTCGCCCGCAGCCTCGAGCAGCAGATCTTCGACCGCGAGATCGAGCGCAAGAAGGAGTACCTGCTCATCCGCACCTCCGGGCACCTCCTGGGTGTTGTCAACGGCTTGGCCGTCTGGACCGCCGACCAGTCCATGAGCGAATTCAGCGGCATGGTCATGGAGATCGACGCCCAAGTCACTCCTGCCAGCAGCCGCGGCGAAGGCAAGGTCATCGCCACCGGCAAGCTCGGCGACATCGCCAAGGAGTCCGTCATGAACATCAGCGCCATCCTGAAGCGCTTCCTGGGCGAAGACGTCAGCAACCACGACGTGCACGTGCAGTTCGTGCTGGCCCACGAAGGCGTCGAAGGCGACTCGGCTTCCGTGTCCATCGCCACCGCCGTCTTGTCGGCCCTGACCTCGGTTCCGGTGCGCCAAGATGTGGCCATGACGGGAAGCCTGAGTGTGCACGGCTTGGTGCTTCCTGTTGGTGGTGTGACCGCCAAGATCGAAGCCGCCGCCAAGATCGGCATCAAGAAGGTGCTCATCCCGAAGGCCAACATCAACGACGTGCTCATCGAGGACGACTATGTGGACAAGATCGAGGTTGTGCCCTGCGACACGCTCCACGACGTCATCGAGCATGCGCTGGTGGACAGCGACGCCAAGACGAAGCTCCTGGCGAAGCTGAGCCTCTTGGAGGAGAGCCTGCGCGGCGGCCCGACGCCCGCTGTGCCGCTCACACCGAAGGAAATGGAGCCCAACTGAGCCGCCAGCCTCGGGGCATCACTTCATAACCGTGGGGTGCGCATCCGTGGCCGTGCGCGGACTCGTCATCGGACGGTTTCAGCCCCTCCACAAGGGCCATGAACAGCTCATACGCCAGGCCATTGAAGATTGCGTCCACGTTGTCGTAGGCATCGGATCTTCGGAAGCGCCCCGGTCCATGCGCAACCCCTTCTCGTTCGAGGAGCGGAAAGCCATGATCCAGGCGGTCTTCCCGGACGTCGAGATCGTCGCGGTGCCGGACATCCACGACCCGCCGCGCTGGGCGTCGCACGTCATGGACCTGGTCGGCGAGGTGGACAAGGTGTACGGCAACCACGAGCGCGACCTGAACCTGTTCGAAGACGCCGGTTACCGGGTCGTGAGCCCGGGGCTTCAGCGCCGCGAAGAGTGGGAGGCGACGCAGGTGCGCATGCGCATCGCGGAGGGGGACGCGTCCTGGCGCAAGATCGTCCCCGCCGCTGTGGTTCCCCTGCTGGAGACCGCCGACGCGGAGAAGCGCCTGCGTTTGCTGGAGGCCCAATGAGCGCCGCTGAGCTGCTTCGGACGGCGAAGG
>JBFKLD010000225.1:0-2056 GCA_041630755.1 Thermoplasmatota archaeon | reverse complement strand
GCTCGCCACGCTCACGATGCCAACGGAGACAAGCGAGCCGAGGAAGAACGGCCACGACGGCTGACCTTGCCACAGGACCTCCTCGGTGCGCGCCGGCGCGTCCTTCTGGACGGCCTTGCCTGCCAAGATGGCGATGTAGCGGCTGCGTGCCTCCTCGATCGTCTGCTTGGTGCGAAACGGGTCATCCACGCCGTCAAGCGCCAAGCCCGCACCCGCCGTCTGCAACCGAAGCGTGCCGAACCCGAGGATGCGGCCGAACAACGATTGCTTGACGTGCAAGTCCGTGACCTTGTCGTAGGTGGTCTGGCCCAAGTAGTACCCGATGCGTCCGTAGGCCTTGTAGACGCGCTGCGGCGTCACCACGTACCGGCTGGTCTTGACGCGCCAGATGCGCTGCATCAGGAATGCTCCCATCCCGACCAAGGCGACGAGGATCCCGGGGACCCCCACAAGGAACCAGCCCGCAGGCCATACGGCCGCGTGGAACCAGATCAACGCCCCCACCAGGGCCAAGCCCGGAACGAGAACAAGAAGCAGGTCGTCGAGGACGCTCGCTCCGCGGCGCTTGGTCTCCCACAGCACCTCTTCGTCCGGTTGCAAGAAATCGGGCACAAGCCCCCACCAGCAGCGGTCCTTTCAAACGTTGGCGGTCCATCGCGGCGCATGGAACAGCTGACCAGCCACCACGAACTTCTCGAAGCCCTCGGCATCGATGCCACCAAGACGGTGGCCGCCACAAGCGACGGGACCAAGTGGACGGCAGCTGGGCCCACGCGGGACGTCTTCACGCCCATCGACGACCAGAAGCTGGCGACCGTGGCGGACAGCACCGAAGCAGACGTGGATCAGATCCTCGACACGCTGACGGAAAGCTTCCGTTCCTGGCGCATGGTCCCGGCGCCCAAGCGCGGCGAAGTCGTGCGCCTCTGGGGGGAGCGGCTGCGCGAGCTGAAGGAGCCGCTTGGCAAGCTCGTGAGCCTCGAGATGGGCAAGAGCTACCAGGAAGGCCTTGGCGAAGTCCAAGAGATGATCGACATCTGCGACTACGCAGTTGGCCTGAGCCGGCAACTCTACGGAAAGACCATGCACAGTGAACGCCCGCACCATCGCATGATGGAGCAGTGGCACCCCTTGGGGCCAGTCCTCGTCATCTCCGCCTTCAATTTCCCTGTCGCTGTCTACGCTTGGAACGCGGCCATCGCTCTCGTGTGCGGCGACACTGTCCTTTGGAAACCCAGCGAAAAGACACCGCTGACCGCCGTGGCCGTCCAGAAGACCCTCGAGGACGTTGCCCGCGAAGCCGGCTACGAAGGCATCGCCGGCTTGGTCCTTGGCGCCGCCGACCCCATTGGCGAGAAGCTCATCCACGACCGCCGCATCCCCCTCGTCTCTGCCACGGGCAGCTGCCGCATGGGCTTCCGCGTCGGCGAAGTCGTCGCCAAGCGCATGGGCCGCACCGTCCTGGAGCTTGGCGGCAACAACGGCCTCATTGTGGCCCCGAGCGCGGACATGACGATCGCGCTTCCTGGCATCGTCTTTGGTGCCGTCGGCACGGCGGGCCAGCGCTGCACCAGCACGCGCCGCGTGTTCGTCCACCGAAGCCTCAAGGACGACCTGCTTGCCAAGCTCAAAGGAGCGTACGCGCAAGTGAAGGTGGGCGACCCGCTCGATGCCCGCAACCACATGGGCCCCCTCATTGACGCGGCAGCCGTGAGCATGTACCAGCAAGCTGTGGACGAGGCGCGGGCCCTTGGCGCGAAGCTGCTCCACGGCGGTGGCACACTCCCCGCGCTCGGCGAATGCTACGTGGAACCCGCCCTCTTTGATTGCACGGACATTCCGTTTCCCGAGTTCCCGCTGGCCCAGGAAGAGACCTTTGCGCCGGTGCTGTACGTCTTCACCTACGACTCCTTCGACGAAGTGCTTGCCTGGCACAACGGCGTGCGCCAAGGCCTCAGCAGCGCGTTGTTCACCAATGACGTGCGCGAGATGGAGACATTCCTGAGCCACGGTGGAAGCGACTGCGGCATCGCCAACATCAACATCGGCACCAGTG
>JBFKLD010000224.1:0-2079 GCA_041630755.1 Thermoplasmatota archaeon | reverse complement strand
GCTCCTCCAGGGACTCGACGTCGAAGGTTCGGCCGGTGAGCTTGCCAAGGATTTCAAGCACCAGGCGTGCGGCGGCGGGATCCACGTCGTAGCCGCTGGTTTCGCCCATCAGGCACGCGCCGCGCATCTTGCGCTCCATGCCGAGGCCCAGAAACAGTCCGCTTGCGCCGATGATGCCACCGGCGGGCTCGTTGGGGTCGAAGATGACGCCGGCTTGCTCCAGCTCCGAAACCATCTCCTTGTCCGTGGCGGCGCCAAGCACCACGGGCTCCGGCACCGGCTCGCCCGTGCCAAAGCCACCCAAGGTGAACATGCGCTTCGAGCCAAGCGCATCAATGCGCTCCAGGACCGCTTCCACGACCGCGAACATGCCGGGGCTCGTGAGGGGCTGGTAGTCGCCCGTCATGACCACAAGCGGCGGAGCTTCGCCATCGGCAGGGATGGTCCAGAGCTGGTTGCGCACAAGGCGCACGGTGCCGTCCTTGTTGACGGTCACCTGGGGCGGAAGGTCATTGCTGAAGATGTCGCACCACAGCGTCGCATCCAGCGTGTCCACGACTTGCTGGGCAGCAAGCTTGCCCACGTTGCCCATGCCGGGCAGGCCCTCCAAGAAGATGGGGTCCTTCACCGTGGGCGTGTGGTGGTCGCGGAACCGGACCGGCATCACGACTCCTTGTCGAGCTTCTTGAGCTGACGGCGGTACTTGCCGTACGGGTCTTCCGGGCTGTACTTGGGAGGCTGGTTCACGACCGCTTTCTCGCCGCAATGGGAGCACACATCACGCAAGCTGTACTCGCGGCACTTGGTGCACCGGTGCAGCAGGGCGCTCATTGCTCCTCAAGCTCACGGTGGAACGCACCGCTTCCGCCGTCCTTCTGGATGGCCTTCACGGCGCGGTCGGCCGCACCCCGCAGCTGCTCTTCGGCGATCTTGAAATCGGGAGCCACGACCTCGATGCGGTACATGGGCGCACCCAGGTAGCCGACCTCGATCTTGACGTCGTCGAAGGGACTCTTCTCCGCCGCCTTGAGGGCCTTGCTGACCTTCTTGACACCATCCGGGGCGCCGCTTTGGATCTCGACGAAGCCGGCAAGCTCCACGGTCTGCGCTTGGATGTTCTCCTTGCTGAATTCGACAAATTGGGCGACCCACGGGGCATCCACGCCTTCTTCCTTGAACGCCTCGTCGCCGTACTCGGAGGCATCCTGGAAGGCGGGGTACATGGCTCCCCAGATCTCCATGACCGTTGGAAGGACGTCCTTCTGGAAGTCCTCCTCGCTCATGCCGGTCTTCTCGCAGAACATCTCGACGAGCTTGTCCGCCTTCTGCTCGTTCTTCCAGTTCTGGATGGTCTCGCGGCGCTGGTGGTCGTTGACCGCCTTCAGGGACAGGTCCACGTGGCCCTTGCGCTTGTCGAGGCCGTTGACCTTGCACACCACGCGCTGCTGCTCGCGCACGTAGTCGCGGATGCGCTTGACCCAGCCGGCAGCCACTTCACGAATGTGGACGAAGCCTTCGCGCCCAGGGTACTCTTCCAGCGCAATGAATGCGCCAAAATTCTGCACCTTGGTCACGGTGCCGACGACGAGTTCGCCTTCCTCTGGGTAGTCGCGGAGCTTGGCCACGACGGCGCCAGGGGCCCTTCAGACATAAAAGCGGTGGGCGGAGGGGGCGGAACGGGCGCACGCGCACAAGGCGCCCGGCGGCGGCGAACCGTCATGGCGCGCCCGCAGGGCTGGATTCCCACTTGGAACCGACAGCCGCGAACCAGATGCAGCAACACATGTACACCAGAAACCCGGCATCTTCCCAGGTCCGGGCCCCTAGATCTGCAACCTTGTCGAGCTAACCTGTCGCCACCCACGCGAGGAAAGGCAATATCATGACCACAAGGAGAAGCTCGCGGCGCTGCTTGCTATCCAGGCACGGCATCCCAGTGACCAGACACGGACACACCAAGACCAGGCGTCACGGGCGCAGAATCAAACTCAACCGAAATCCGAGGCACGCAATCCGCCGTCACGTTCAGCAAGAAATTGTACGTTGCGGCTTCCGCCTCAGGGGTCAACTCCCCCACGC
>JBFKLD010000223.1:0-2129 GCA_041630755.1 Thermoplasmatota archaeon | reverse complement strand
CCCACGTCCAGCAGGCGCAGCGGGACGCCCATCTGGGCGAGCTCCACGTGGATGCGGGCCGCTTCGCGCACGCCCCGCACGATGCGCCGGATGTCGCCAATCTGGCTGCCGATGTGGAAGTGCAGCATCTGCAAGCGGTCCAGGTGCCCTGCTTCCTTGAGCGTCTCCACTGCGTGGAGCACCTCGGGGATGGTCAATCCAAACTTGCTGCGCTCGCCGCCCGAGAGGGCCCACTTGCCCGGTGCGCGGCTGCGAAGCTTCAGCCGCAATCCGATGGCTGGCGGCTTGGCCATGCCGCCAAGAAGCGGCAGGATCGTATCCAGCTCGCCGACCTCGTCCATGACGATGACGACATCTTTGAGGTGCGTGGCCTGGCACGCGGCCTCGACGAACGTCTTGTCCTTGAATCCGTTGACGATGAGCAGGCTCTGCTTGCTGGGGTCCATGGCAAGAGCCGCCAGAAGCTCCGCCTTGCTGCCGACTTCCAAGCCGTAGCGCCACTTGCGCCCCGCCTTGGCAAGGACTTGGACGACTTCCTTCCGCTGGTTGACCTTGATGGGGTAGACGCCACGGTAGGCGGCGTCGCAGCCGTTGTCCTTGAGTGCTTGGCGGAAGGCATCGTTGAGCCGGTCCACGCGCTGGGCCAGCATCTGCGGGAAGCGCAGGACAACGGGTCCTTGGAGGCCGTCGTCGGCCAGTTTTTCCACGACGGTGTGCACATCGATGGGTGGCCCGTCGGGCCCGGTTGGCCGAACCGCGAGTGTTCCTTCCTCCGTGATGTCGTACAAGCCATCGCCCCAACCGGACACGAAGGTGGCATCTTGGACGTCCTGGACAGAAAGCCGGGGCACGAATTCTTGACGGAAGTGCTGTTCTTAGCCGTGGTGGGTCACGGCACAAGGTGCTGGTGTTCGCCCTCGAAGGGGGCGCTCACACCAGGATCTGCCACGCGCCGGGCATGACTTCGATCTTCACGGGGGTCGTCCAATCCACTTCGCCATCCAGCAGCAGCGGGCTGGGCGTTTCCGGTTCGATCTCGATGACCTTGGCGCGGGCGGTGCGGACCTTCTTTTCGCGCACGTGGCTGCCATCGAAGATCTTGGGGAAGATGCGCAGCAGTTCCCGGCGGTTGAGGGAGTCCAGGATCAAGACGTCCAGCTCGCCATCATCGGGGAACGCCTGCGGGGCGATCTTCATCTCGCCTCCCGTGTGGACGCTGTTGCACACGGCAACCATCGTGATGTTGCCTTCCTGCACTTCGCCATCAAGCACGAGCCGCGTGGGGGTTTGCTTGAGGCGGGCCGTCTCGAACAGCACGCCGGCCGTGTAGGCGCTCTTGCCGATCCACTTGAAGCGGCGATTGGCGGTGTCGCCGGCCTTCGCTCCAAATCCGGTGCTGAAGACGTTCACAAAGTGGCGTTCGCCTTGCGCTGTCGTGACCTTTGCTGCATCCACGCGACGCGGCTTGCCCAACGCGATGCGGTCGGCGGCGTGCTCGCGGTCGCTGATGTCGAAGTCGCGCAGGAAGTCGTTGCCCGTGCCTGCGGGCATGATGCCGATGGCAGGGTCCTTGCCGGAGCGCAGGGCGCCTTGGGCGGCTTCACTGACGGTTCCGTCGCCGCCGCACACGATGATGCGGTCGTGGCCCTCGCGTGCCAGCTGGTCCACCAAGTCGATGGCGTGGCCTGGGTGCTCGGTGCGGTAGATTTCGCAGTCGAAGCCCTTGACGCCCAGCAGGGCAGCAGATTCCTTGAGCCGGATCTCTCCGCGGCCGCCACCGGCTGCGGGATTGCCGACCAAGGGGATCATGTTAGGGCTCGCCGACTTCCTTCCGGAGCAGGACGCGGTACTCGTGGAAGCCCATCTTCTTGTAGATGTCCACGGCCAGGTCGTTGCCCTTGAAGATCTGGACGTCGATGGCGGTGATGCCTTCGCGGTTGCACCAGGCGTCCAGCTCTTCCACAAACTGGGCCAGGATGCCCTGCTTGCGGTGGCTGTCGGCCACGAAGGCGTCGCTCAGGTAGGCGACGCGCGTGTGGTGGTAGATCGGGGGGCGGCGCTGCTTCTGCGCGATGAGGTACCCGACGATGGTGCCTTCGTCTTCAGCAACCAATGTCAGGGTGTCCTTG
>JBFKLD010000222.1:0-2133 GCA_041630755.1 Thermoplasmatota archaeon | reverse complement strand
CACTGTTTGGCATCAGGTCGCCCCAGCCGATGGAAGGGACCTCCACGCCCATGAAATCACAGCCGGCGCACAGATCCATGCCAACGGCGCGCACGCGCATGTCACCAAGGGATGTCTCAGGAAAGGGTGCGGTGCCGTCTTCGTCGAGGATCAGATCTCGTGCGATGGGGATGAACACTTTGCTGCTGGCGGGGTCGAAGCGGGCGTCCAGGGACGCGCGCGCGTAGCTGCCGGAAGCGTCCACTTCGCGAAGTTGTGCGTTGAGCGAATTGGGTTGGGCGGCTCCCGGATTGAGCACAAGCCACGCCAATGCCTCATACTGGCGGGCGCCGTACGTGAAGGGGACCTGGAAGTTCATGCCGATGGCTTCGTCTCGCTCGTTGCCTGCTTGGGCAACCTCGATGGCAAGCTCGACGAGCTCTTCGGTTTCAGTGACGTCCATGGCCACAAGATCCACTTGGGCCATCCGGCCTCCGGGCACGCTGACGGCTTGGTCCGCTGCGAGGATGGCGACATCGCCTGCGGGGTCATCCAAGAATTGCGCTTGGGCGACCCCCGCACAGAGGATGGAAAGCAGGAGCACGGCGTATTTCATGGCGGGAAGGTCGCCGTACTCCTACTAACCCTTGTTGGCGCCGATGTCGCAATGGCCCGCCGGCCCTGCGATCACTCTTCGCTGTCGATGGCCACTTCCGGGATGTCCTCGTCTTCCTCTCCCGGAGGCAAGACCGTGACTTGCATCACGTGGTCCCCGTCGTCGACACGCATGATCCGGACACCCTTCGTGGCACGGCCGCACAGGCGCACCTGCTCAACGGGGCTGCGGATGACGATGCCTTCCTTTGTGGTGACCAGCAGCGATTCGTCGCCTTGGACCGAGCGGACGGCCACCACGGGGCCCGTGGCGTCGAGCCGCTTGCGGTTCACGTTGGCGACGCCGAGGCTGCCGCGGTTCGTCTTGCGGTACTCGTCGAGCGCCGTGCGCTTGCCGTATCCGTTCTGGGTGATCGTCAAGATCTGGCAGCCCGGCTCCGCGACGGCCATGCCGACCACTTCGTCGTCCCCGCGCAGCTTGGCACCGCGCACACCCGTGGCAACGCGGCCCATGACGCGCACTTGGTTCTCCTCGAACCGGATGGCTTGGCCATTCTTGGTCGCCAGCACGATGTCGGCCGCGCCATCCGTCTTGCGGACGCCCAGAAGTTCGTCGTCATCGGCCAGGTTGATGGCCTTGATGCCGATGACGCGGACGTTCTTGTACGCCGACAGCGGCGTGCGCTTGACGATGCCCTTCTTCGTGGCAAAGAACAGGTTGGCGCCCTCTTCCTCGAAGTCGCGCACCGGGATGATGGTCTCGACGCGCTCGCCTTCATCAAGCTGCAGCAGGTTCACCACGGGCTTGCCGCGGCTGTTGCGGCTGCCCAGCGGCACCCGGTAGCCCTTGAGCCAGTGGACGCGGCCGGTGCTTGTGAAGAAGCACAAGAAGTCGTGCGTGGACCCGACAACGGAGCCGGTCACGTGGTCGTCTTCCTTGGCCTTGAATCCACGCAGGCCCTTGCCTCCGCGGCGCTGCTCCTTGTAGGTGTCCACAGGCATCCGCTTGAGGTAGCCCTCCTGCGTGAACATGTAGACGGACTCCTCTTCGGGGATGAGCGACTCGTTGTCGATGTCGATCTCGCCCTCTTCGATGGCCGTGCGGCGCTCGTCGCCGAAGGACTCCTTGACGCTTTGCAGCTCTTCCTTGATGATGCCGTAGACCAGCTGGTCGTCGGCCAGGACGCTGCGGTAGTACGTGATCTTCTCCATCAGCTCCGCGTGCTCGGTGCGCAGCGCGTCGCTTTCGAGGCCCGTGAGCTTCTGCAGGCGCATCTCGAGGATGGCCTTGCACTGGATCTCGGACAGCCCGAACTTGGTCATCAAGCCGTCGCGGGCGGTCTCGGCGTCCTTGCTGCCGCGGATGAGGGCCACGACGTCGTCAATGTGATCCAGCGCGGTCAGAAGGCCTTCCAGCACGTGGGCACGCGCTTCGGCCTTGTCCAGCTCGAACTGCGTGCGCCGGGTCACGACCTCGAAGCGGTGGTCAATGAACACCTTCAGCATGGACTTCAGGTCCAGCGTGCGCGGCAGACCATT
>JBFKLD010000221.1:0-2142 GCA_041630755.1 Thermoplasmatota archaeon | reverse complement strand
TGCCGCTTGGGCCTCCTCGGCCACGTCCAGGTACGTCTTGTGCGCGTCGTCCATGCCGAGGCGCAGCTTCGCGGACACGTGAGGGATTCCCGCGGCCTCTGCTGATTCCTTGGCGGCGCCGATGACCTTGCCTGCGTGCTTGGGGTCGCGAAGCAAGAAGCCGCCCGCGCAAGCGCGCAAGATGTTGGGGCTCGGGCAGCCAAGATTCAGATCAAGAAATTGGACGGCGTGGCGCTCTCCCACCATGCGCGTGGCTGCGGCGGCCTCTTCGGGGCTGCCCGTCATGATCTGCACGCCGTAGGGGGCCTCCCCCGGCCATGGGGCCACATGCTTCCAGCTTGTGTCGTTGCCGTGGATGAGGCCTGCGGCGCTCACCATCTCACTGCATGTGATGTCCGCGCCCCATTCCTTGGCGACGCTGCGGAACGCCGCGTCGGTGACGTCCACCATGGGCGAAAGCACGAGGGGCAGAGGTGCAAGCGGGAACGTCACAGTTCGAAGGTTTTGGGTTCGACGCGCGTGTCGGGGCCGACGGATTCTGGCACTTCCGCGGGTGGTTCGTCGTCGGTGAACTCGAAATCGATGTCGGGGCCGTCCGTCTGCGCGGCGGGCGCCTCGGCCGGGGGCTCTTCGGTTCGTGCGGGGGGGCTCGCATCGGCGTGCTCTTCGTGGCGCGCAGCAGGGGCTGTGGATTCCACGACGAAGCCCTTCTCGAATCCGCCGCGGCGCTTGCGCTTTCCGTCCTTGACCATCTTCAGGTCGTTCTTGCCGTAGCCGCGGGCGGCGATCAGCGTCTCGAGGGCCTCCAAGACGTCGGCGATCTCTTCCTTCTCGGAGCCCAAGTCGGATTCCCAGAGCGCCTTGGCCTCCTCGGCCACCTTCTGCTTCAGGAAGCGCGGCTTCTCGTCGTCCGTGAGTTCGCGGAAGGTGACTTCGTGGCCGGCTTCTTTGACGAGGCGCGGCACCAAGTCGCGCACAAGCCTGCCGGCGAACGGGCGCACGTCCTCGTACCAAGCTGCCAATGGAGCCATGAGGTCGGCTTCGTCGCTGGCGGCGGCCTTCTTGGTGCACAAGTCGGCCAGGATCGGGCTCACGCCTTCGCCCATGAGGCCCAGCACCGGCTTTCCAAGGGCGCGGCCGTAGGCGACCGCGGCGGCGGTGGCGGCGGGGCAGGCGCTGTCCAGGAGGGCCAGAACGGCGTCGGCGTCGCGGACGGCTTGCTCGGGCCCTTCGGCTTGCGTGCCTAGGCGGAAAGCGTCATGGCCGTCGCTGCGGATCTTGGCGACGAGGCGGTCAGAAAGGGTGCGTCCGGCCAGCCCTTCCGAGCCGGCGACCAGGATGCGGGCCACGACTCTTGGAGGGGGACTCGCTTGAAAGGGTGTCTGATGAGCGTTTCAGGCCGTGACGGTGGCGTGGCGCTTGCTCCAGGTTTCCAATCCCTCGATGAGGGGGATCAAGTCGAGCCCTTTCTCGGTGAGCCGGTACTCGACGCGCTGGGGACTTTCGAACTCTTCGCGAGCCACAACGCCGGCGCATTCCAAGTCCCGCAGGCGTTGGCACAGCGTCACGGGGTTGATGCCGAGCGTCCGCTTCAGGTCGTTGAAGCGCTGGGCGTCCCCTCCTTGGAGGGCCCAGATGACGGTGAGCGCGTTGCGGCGGCCAAGGATGTCCAATGTCTCTTGGAACGGGCAGCCGCCTTCGCACTCCATACTCCTGGATGTGCCGTTTTCCCTATTTGATACAATCGCTAAACTGGTACAATGACTAAACCTAAATGGTACAGATTCCTAATCAGTATTGATGACAGACTGCAAGGAACTCATCGCGCAACTTCCGGAAGTCCCGGAAAGCTCCCAGCGCGTCTTGTGCCTCCTCAACGGTCACGACCCCATGACCGCCAAGGAGATCCGGGAAGCCCTGGACCTGCCCCGCCGCACCCTCTACACCGCCCTGTCAAGGCTGCGTGAAGCCGGCGTCCTCAAGGAGCGCGTCAGCCTCCGCGACAGCCGGCAGCGGTTCTTCTGGATCGACCCAGACTTCACGAATCCGTGGCACAACGAGCTCCACTTCGACGAGTGGGCCACCGCGGCAAGCTGACGCAAACACCAAAGCCCAGCAACCCCATCTTCTTCCGGGGTCAGG
>JBFKLD010000220.1:0-2152 GCA_041630755.1 Thermoplasmatota archaeon | reverse complement strand
TGAAGCGGATGTCGTACCCGGGCTTGGTGAGGTGCTCCATGTACGTGGCGGGGTCCTTGTGCCAGAGCGGGGCGAAGGATTTGATCTGGAGCTTGTGCCCGATGCGGTCGATGCGGGTGCGCTGGTATTCGCTGGCAAGGGCGCCGCTGACGATGCCGTCGATGCCGTGGCTTTGCTTGACCTGGGCGATGGCGGCTTCCAGATCTTCGACCTCTTCCTTGGGGTCGGGCCGCGCGGCGACCTCGACGAGATCCATGCCGAGGCGGTCGGCGACGCCACGCACGACGTCCAAGTTGGGCGTGTGGAACATCCACGCGTCGTCCTCAGCGGGCCGCATCATGAGCGCCACGTCCACGCTCCAGCCGTGCTGGCGCGCCACGTCGACTGCCATGACGGAGTCTTTGCCGCCAGAAAGAAGGGCGACGCAGCGCATCAGAGTTCCAGCTGGGCCGGGTCGCTGTCGCGCAGCGTCGGGCGGAATTCGCGTGCAGGGACCAAGTCATCCAGGTCCAGCTCGACGCGGATGCAGGATTGCTCGTACTCCTTCGCCAAACCGATGCGCTCTCCACGCGGATTGAATGCCTGCGCACCGCCCCAGAACACGATGCCGTCCTGGGAGCCGACGTTGTTGCTGTAGAGCGTGAAGCACGCGTTCTCGATGGCACGTGCCGGAAGCAGCGCCTCGAAGAACCGCCGACTGGCGCTGGGGCTGGCACTGATGTTGATGAGGATGTCTGCGCCTTCGAGGACTTGCTTCTTCTGCATTTCGGGGAAGTACAGGTCGTAGCAGATGTGGACCCCGATGTTGCCGTGCTTGGTCTCCCAGACGGGTTGACTTTCGCCGTGGTCGAAGAAGAGCGCCTCCCGGAACGTGGTGAAGTTGGGAAGAGCCCGCTTGGGGATCCAGAGGCTGCGCCCTTCGTCATCAATGCAAAGCGCGCCGTTGTAGACCAGTCCCGCCCGGGGCGTGTACGGTGCTCCGACGATGAGGTGCGTGCCGTTGGCTCGGCAGGCTTCGCGCAGGGGTTCGAGGCGGGGGTCGTCGGGGCTGAAGGCGAGCCGTTGGACGTCGTCGCCGATGTTGTACCCGGTGAGGTACAGCTCGGGAAAGACTACAAGGTCGGCGTCAGTTTCCAGGGCGTCCGTCACGGCTTGGACGTTGCCGGCGACGTCGCCAAGGAGGGGAGCGGCGCTCCAGAGGTCTGCCTTCATCCGATACGGCCAAACCGTGACCATGCTTGGGCCTTTCGTGGCCGGCAGTCCGGGACCCGCCGAATGGGAATCCATCATCACGCTGTTTCTGCGCGATCACGTGCGGCGCGCAGGCGCCGAGGGCGTGGTCATCGGCATCAGTGGGGGCTTGGACTCGGCGGTCGTGGCGGCGCTTTGCGTCCGGGCATTCGGGAAGGCGAACGTGCTGGGGCTGCTGATGCCCAGCGATGACTCGGACCCGCAAGATGCGGCAGATGGCCAGCTGCTCGTGGACCACCTCGGCATCGAGAGCCGCAAGCGCAGCATCACGCCCATTGTGCGCGGCTTGGAAGAGGCGCTGGATTTCGAACCGAATGCGTACGTGCACGGCAACGCCAAGGCCCGCGCGCGCATGATGTTCCTCTACGCCGAAGCGCAGGGGCGCAACCGCCTCGTGTGCGGCACGGGCAACAAGTCGGAGCTGCTTGTGGGTTACTTCACGAAGCACGGCGACGGCGGCAACGACTTGCAGCCCATCGGCGACTTGTACAAGACGCAGGTGTTCGACCTGGCGCGGCATCTTGGATTGCCGGAGCCGCTCATCACGAAGCCGCCAAGCGCAGGCTTGCACCCGGGCCAGACGGACGAGCAGGATCTGGGGATGAGCTACGAAGAATTGGACAAGGTCCTCAAAGCGATCGAGCTGAATTCGGACAAGCAGCGCATCGTGGAGCGCACAGGCGTCGAGGCGGCCAAGGTCGACAAGGTCTGGGATCTTGTGCGCCGCAGCGAGCACAAGCGCAAGGCGAGCCTGGTGCCGAAGATCGGCGCCCGCACCGTCGGCATCGATTGGCGCCGGCCTGTGCATTGGGATGCGTAGCGCGAGGCGGGAGAAGCAAGGGGGCCAGGCGTCCCTGGAGGAGACAACCTGACCCCGGAAGAAGATTTGGTTGCTGGGCTT
>JBFKLD010000219.1:0-2156 GCA_041630755.1 Thermoplasmatota archaeon | reverse complement strand
GCAGGCGGCGCATGCGCGCGCCCCACGGGGAAGCGATCCAGCCGGTGATGGCTGACGCCAGCACAGGAAGGCTCAGCGCGAGAACAAGGAAGGGTGCCGGGGGTTGTCCGGAGAACGCGGGGACGGCTTTGACAGCAAAGGCGGTCAGGGCCACCGCAACCAGTGCCGCGGCGACACCAGTCCACGCGCAGCGCAGGACAAAGATGCCTGCCGCCAAGCGAGGCCTGCCGAGGGCGGCGAGTGTGGCGGAGGTGTGGCTGCGGGCGCGGGCCTCGGTGCGCGCAAACAAGCCGACGACAGCCACGACGGCGGGAAGGGAGGCAAGCACCAGCAGCGTCGTGGCGCCCCGCAGGCCTTCGATGCTGTTCTTCTCGAACGCATCGGCGCCACGTGCCGGCACGGAACCAGTGTCAGCCCACGAAACGCGCGCCGTTCCCTCGAACGCATCAGGATGGACCAGCACGTCGTTCCACCCGACAAGCGGCAAGTGCCGAGGCTCCACGATTGTGTATCCCTGCGGCACTGGAAGTCCATCGCGCGCCATGGCCTCTCCGGGCTGGACGACCGGGTCGCCGACGGAGAATGCGACGACCGGCACGCCGCCCACCTCGCCCTCTGCGAGGACCATCCGGGCATCGGACGCCAATCCAGGAACCAGGAATCCCTGCGACGCATCCACGCGGGCCTCCAACGCAGTGACGGCAAAACCCGCCAGCAAGGGCAGCAAGATCGCGGCAGCGGCACCCAGGACCGCCACGACCCAGCGGGCATCGGGGCGGGTGACGAGGCGCGCCACGACCACGACCTTCCACCCGCCAAGCCGTGTATCAACCTTTACAAGACGCGCCGCCGCTGGACCTGCGTGGACGCGCTGCGGATGGAAGACATCCACCTGGCCTACGACAAGCCAGTCCTGCGCGGTGTCCACCTCGTCGTCGAGCAGGGCCAGCTCGTCGTCCTCAAGGGGCGAAGCGGGTCGGGCAAATCGAGCCTCATCAGCATCGCAGCCGGCTTGGAAGCGCCCCAGAAGGGCCGGGTTCTTGTGGCCGACCAAGCGATGACCACGACGTCGTCGCATGTGCGTGCCGCATCGGTGGGCATGGTGTTCCAGCACCTGCACCTGCTTGGCGAATTGAACGTCGCCGAGAACGTGGAGCTGCCTTTGAAGCTCAAGCATTGGCCCCGCGCCAAGCGCCTCGCCCGTGTCCAGGAACTTCTGAACACGTTCGGGTTGACCAATCTGCGCAACCGCATGCCGTCCAGTCTCAGTGGAGGAGAGCAGCAGCGCGTAGCGATCGCCCGCGCACTTGCCCCTGGTCCGCAACTTCTGCTCGTGGACGAACCCACCGGCAACTTGGACGCCGAGAACGCCACCACCGTGGTGCGGGCGCTGCGCAAAGCGGCGGACGAAGGCGCAGGCGTGCTGGTGGCGACCCACGACGACATCTTTGACGGCGCCGGCATCGAATGGAACTTGGTGGACGGCCAGATCCAATGACCCTCTTCGGGCCCGAGGGCGTTGTCGAGTGGATGCGCATGCTCGCAGGCATTGCCGTCTTCATGGCGCCCGGCGTGGCTGCGGCGGACAGGTTCCTTCCGGGCCGGAAAGACGCGCTGCTGCTTGCGCCGGTGTTCAGCCTGACGCTGCTTCCCCTCGCCGCGATCCTGCTGGACCACGCCCTTGGCGTCCCGGTCCACGCGGTCACGACTGCCCTGCTCGCGCTTGCCTTGACGCTTGCGCTGGCTAGCCATCGCGTCGAGGAATGGTTGTGAAGCGGACGCTTGGCCCCGGAGCCCTCCTGCCCTTGGCCGTGGGATTGGTGATGCTTGTCCATGCCCTTCCGCACCTGCCCGGCGAAAGCACCGGGCCCGTAGGGCTGGCCGAACGTGCGGGGGATGGATTCGAAGGCGGCACCCCGTACCCTCTGCACGTGGACGAGCACATCCACATGGCCTGGATGGCGCAGATGGACCGCCAGCAAGAGATTGACATCGTCAATCCCTACACAGGCGAACCGTACCCCAACAGTTTGTTCTCCATCACGGGCCTGCGGCAGGAGCGCGGATTCACGACCGCCATCACGCAGATCCATCACCTGACAGACCTGGATCTTCCGGCCTTGTTCCGTTTCCTGCCGGCCATCCAAGCCGGCGTC
>JBFKLD010000218.1:0-2170 GCA_041630755.1 Thermoplasmatota archaeon | reverse complement strand
GTAGACCTTGTACAGCTTGGCGAGGCGCTCGCGCTCCTCTTCCAGAAGGGCTTCCAGCTCGCGGGCGCGCTCGGCGTCCTTGCTGTTCTCGCGCAGCTGGATGGTCATCTCTTCCAGCTCTTCGATGCGGCTGGTGAGGGCGTCCACTTCAGCCTCGGCCTTCTCGAGGTCGCGGGTGAGGTGGCGGTTCTCGTCTTCGAGGTGCTCGGCGTCCTTCTTGAAGCGCTCGAAGCCTTCGAGGCGCGTCACTTCGCGGCGCAGCGTCTCGATGGTGCGTTCGCGCTCGAACAGCTTCTCCTCCATGAGCGGGTAGTCGCGCTTGATGCGCTCCAGCTCATCTTCCTGGGACTTGTAGGCGTCCCAGAGCTTCGCGAGGCGGTCTTGCTCTTGCTCGAGGTCGGCCTTGAGGCGCTCGGCTTCACCTTGGCTCTGGAGGCTCGTGTCCTCCAGCTCCTCGATGCGCTCTTCGAGCTCTTCAACACTGGTGAGCAGGTTGGTGAGGTAACCGGCGTCCAGCATGGAGCGGATCTTCTCCAGGGCGCTGACTTCCTCACGGGCTTGGTCACGCACCTTGGCGATCTCGCCGGCGATGTTCGAAAGGTTGGCCTTGATCTGGTCCGCGCCTTCCGTCCGGATGGTGCGGGTGCGACGTTCAATAGTTCGGGCCATGGGCATCCCTGGACGGTGCTTCAAATCCAGGGTGCCTCTTAAGGCCTGCTAATGCGCGCCAAGGATCTGCTCAGGCCGCGTCGGGTCCATCCACAGGCGCACTGGCGGTTTCTTGCCCCTTTTGGATGCGCACTTGCGGAATCGGGATCGGCGGCGGCAAGCGGATGCCCTTGGCCAACCCAACGGCTTCGGGGAGGCACGTGGTCATGATGGCTCCGTGCACCTGCTGGGCGACATCTTGGGGCAGATTGCGCGTCTTTTGCCACTCCTCTGCGGCCCCTTTGGCGCCCGGGGCCTGGTACGCCACGGCACCCTCCATCTTGACGACGCCCAAGGCTCCGTAACTGGTGGTGAAGCCGAATTCGACGCGCAAGCGGTCGTCGCCTTCGGCCTGGGCGAGGGTGATGTTGCTGTTGTGGTCAATGCGGATCTGCTGCTGGGGCTGGGGGTCTTGGTAGCGGCGAGCTTCGACGGCCTTCAGGACCACATTCACGACGGGCACGGGGCCGGCGAGCCCCCTTTGCTCCAAAACCCCACCGACAGGACCGTGCCATAACCCTTTATCGGACAGGCCCGTAGGGCGGTTCCCGTTGAGCAAGACGAAGTATGTCGTCGTGACCGGCGGGGTCCTGTCCGGATTGGGCAAGGGCATCACCACGAGCAGCATCGGTCGGCTGCTCAAGTGTCGCGGCCTGAGTGTGACGGCCATCAAGATTGACCCCTACCTGAACATCGACGCGGGGACCATGAACCCGTTCGAGCACGGCGAAGTGTACGTGCTTGACGATGGCGGCGAAGCGGATCTGGATCTTGGAAACTACGAGCGCTTCCTGGACATCCCGCTCAGCCGTGACAACAACATCACGACGGGCAAGGTGTACAAGTCCGTCATCGAGAAGGAGCGCCGCGGCGACTACCTTGGAAAGACGGTCCAGATCGTGCCCCACATCACCAACGAGATCCAGGACTGGATCGAGCGCGTGGCCGAGGCAAGCGGGGCAGACATCTGCCTCGTCGAGGTTGGCGGCACCGTGGGCGACATCGAGTCGGCTCCCTTCTTGGAAGCCGTGCGCCAACTGCACCGCAAGGTCGGCGACCGCAACATGTTCTTGGCGCACACGAGCCTTGTGCCCGTGATGGGCGTCGTGGGCGAGCAGAAGACCAAGCCCACGCAGCACACCGTGCGCGACCTGAAGGCCATCGGCTTGCACCCCGACATGGTGGTGTGCCGCTGCGACAGCCCCCTGGAAGCCGAAACGACCGCGAAGCTTCCCAGTTTCTGCGACTTGGACGAAGAGGCGGTCATCAGCGCCCACGACTGCAGCAGCATCTACGAAGTGCCGCTCATCCTCGAAGAGCAGGGTGTTCCGGACTACATCACCCGCCACCTGGGCCTGGGCACCCGCACGCCGAACCTGGATTCCTGGCGGGACTTGGTGCGCCGCTTGGTGCAGCCCAAGAACCAGACCACCATCGCGTTCGTCGGCAAGTACACGGAGCT
>JBFKLD010000217.1:0-2170 GCA_041630755.1 Thermoplasmatota archaeon | reverse complement strand
ACGGCCCACTTTGGTCGCCTCATCGAAGACCGTGACATGCTTGTCATGAGCTTCTACGGCGCCGGTGTGGTCTTGGTGGACTTCAGCAACCTGGAGAACCCCAAGATCATCGACCAGTGGAACGACGGCACCAACATGTGGGATGCCCAAGTCTACCAAGGCTACGTCTTCACGGGCGACCTGAGCCGTGGTCTCGACGTCCTGACGTTCGCGTAAGGGCGCCGCACGCCCCTTTCCCCCTCTTTCCAACCCTTCGATGCATCGCGGCACGTTTGCGCGAACCCACCACACAAACGGATAAACGTGGGAACGGGGCTGGTCCGCGCATGCGCACTCTCTTGATGCTGACGTTGATTGTCGGCGCCTTCGCTGGCTGCCTCTCCGATGCACCCGCTTCGGACCTGAGCCTGGACACCCAGGAACTGCCCACTGGGAGCCACCCCACGTTCGGATTCACCACGTACCTGAGCGAAACCAACCCCTGGGGCATGCCCGAAGCCCGCCCGCTTCCTGAGGTCCTGACGGGCCTCACGGAAGTGGCCCACGTCGACGGCACCCGCACCGCAGGCGGCATCATGGTCTTCGGCCCCTACGCCTACTTGGGCGGCCGCACCAGCGGCCCGCTGCACATCGTGGACATCCAAGACCCGACGAGCCCCAAGCTCATCGCGGAAGTGGCCGACGTGCCCGTGCGCGATGCCGACATGATCGCCTTCCCGCCGACCGAGGAAGACCCTGACGGCCGCCTGGTTCTCATCACGACGGCTGGCGGCCGCAACATGTTCGCCACCGACGTCACCAACCCGGAGACGGCGGCGCTCATTGGCGAATTTGAAACCGAGCACGGCAACCACAACATCGCCGTGGTCCCCGGAACGCCCATTGTCTACAACAGCGGCGGCAGCGGAATGATCGACATCGTCGACTGGAGCACGCCCGAGGAACCCGTCCAGCTTGGCACGTTCGAGAACGGCAACGGCTGCCACGACATCAGCTTCTTCGTCTCCGAGGAGAAGCAGCGCGCCTACTGCGCCGGCTACGCCCAGAGCGAGATCTGGGACATCGCCGACCCCACGGCGCCCGTGATGATCAAAGAGATTCCGTACCCCCGCGGCCCCCACGGAAGCGCCATGCCCCTGAGCTTCAGCCACTTGGCCATCGTCAACCACGACGCCAGCGTCCTCATCGTCGGCGACGAGACCGGCGGCGGCGCCATCAACGGCTGCGACTTCTACACCGGCATGGGTGGCGACTTGAACAGCGGCCCGTACGGCAACCTCTGGTTCTACGACTTGGCTGACGAAACCAACCCGGTCCTGAAGGGCCACGTGAGCCCCAACGCGTTCGACGCCGACGGATCTTGCACCGCGCACTTTGGCAAGACCGTGGAAGACACCAACCACGTCGTCATGGGCTTCTACAACGCCGGCGTGCTGCTGGTGGACTTCACGGACCTGGACGCCCCGAAGATCGTGGACCGCCTCGACCAAGGCGGCAGCATCTGGGACGCCATGGTGTACCAAGGCTACGTCTTCACCGGCGACATGAGCCGCGGCATGGACGTCCTCACGTTCGAGTGAACCAGGCGTTCGCCGGAAACCGAGGGCAAGCCCTCGGGAACCGGAGGATGGACGGCCCCGCATCCGCGCAGGCCGGCACCCCTCTTCCACTTCCCCACACCCCTTCGCCCCCACCGCCGACGCAGGCTCGGATCCTGCGCGGCATCTGGTTCGCGCCGGAGCCCTGCGCCTCCGCTTCGCCCAGTTTCCACTGGCAACGCGCACGCTTTTGCAACGGCGAGCCTTGCGTTGCACGACATTAGATATAGTCCTGCGGAGAGAGGGAAAGGTCCGTGGAGTGCCCTGGGTTTCGGCGCTCCTTTGTGGTAGGCCTGCTGATCGCGACCGCCGCAGGGAGTGCACAGCTGCTTGGAATGTGGACAATCTTGCGCGGTTTGCTGCCGCTCGACATCCCGCCTCCATCCGTGCTGGCGCTGGTGATGCTCGGGCGCGGCGTGCTCACAGGGGTCCTGGCAGGACTTGCCGGGGGCCGCTGGTCGCGCGCGGCCGGAGAAGGTGCCGCGGCAGGATTTCTGGCGGCCACCATCGGGATCACGCTGGCCCTTGGCATCCTGTGGACGACCGAAGCCGCCGCCACCCGCCAGACGGGT
>JBFKLD010000216.1:0-2180 GCA_041630755.1 Thermoplasmatota archaeon | reverse complement strand
GGATCCTTGAGGCCAAGATGGCGTGCGAATCAGACGGATTCCGCGTGCAGGCGTACATGGATGCCAGCCTGATGCATTTCCTGACGCCAGAGGGGCGCAAGGCTATGAAGACCTTCGAGTTGGAAGGCTGGCTGGAAATCGTTCCCCGAGGAATTGAGGCGGACGCTCTCGTGGCGCGTCATTTTGAAATGGCCTGCGCGGAGGGGCTTCGCGCGGTGATTGTGGCTGGCGACTTTTACCGGGACCTTCACCATAAGTATCCCGCGCTGGCAGATCGTTCCAACTTCTTGGTGCCGATGCTCGTCATGGGCAAACTCGTCATGGAACCAGGCAACCAGAAAGAAGTGCAAGCTGCTGCAAAGGCCGCGATGGATGCCAAGCGCGCGGGGAGGAGAATGCGTGAAGCTGCGGGCTAGAGAAGCCCCACCAACACAAACGGCGCCCCCAACACGTAGGTGAACCGTTCCTTCGTCGTCAGCAGGAACAACCCGAACGCCGCCTCACTCGCGGCGACGGCAAGGCCGCCGGTTCCTGGCCAAATGGGGGCCGCCATGAGGCCGTAAAGCGGACTGGACTGGATCATCACGACCCGTGCCGCCGCTACCAGGATAGCCAAGCCCACGCCGTGCAATGCCGTCGGCAGCAAACCAAATTGGCTCGCCACGATGCCCGTCACCGCCGCGCTGGCGATGCCGGCGCCAAGCGGCAGCCATGCGCGCTTCGTGTCGAGGGGGCCACTGAGGATGCCCACCACGCCGGCCACGATGATGGCTTCCGGGATCACGCCCCAGGGGGGACGACTGGCCACCCACGCGGCCGCGGGGGTCAGGGCGAAAAGCAGCAGCGGTCGCCGGTCGGATTCCCGCACGCGCGGGTAGGCAAGCGTGGCAAGCAACCCGAGGATGCCCGCCGCGGCGAGCACGCGGTCGTCGAAGCGTCCCACGGTCAGAACCGTGACGAGGATGACAGCGTAGGCGATCATAGGCGCGGCACCAATGCGGTGATGAGGATGGCCACGCACAAGGCCAGCACCGGGGCGGTCTGGCGTCGTTGCCGCGCCGTCCCAGCCGCCATGACGAGGAGGATGAGTGCCGTGGCGAGAAACGCGCCTTCGAGGACGCCTGCCTCCATGACGGCGGCGACCGTGCCCGCGATGGCCGCTCCAATCAGCACTAGGCGTAGGTTCCTGGGACCACCTCCAATTCGAATGTGCCATCGGGTTCCACGTGGCTCGCGGCCGTGCGCACCGGCCGCTGCAAGGCCAGGGCGATGATGGCGCACGTGAAGCTGCTGGCAGGGCAACCGCCTTGGAGGTGCCAACCGGAATCTTCTGCTTCCAGAGCAGGTTGGGGGTCCTTCAATCGCATGGTGACACGCACGGCGTCTCCGGTGGCGACGTGGATCTTGTCTGCGAGTCCCAGGCGGGGAAGGGCGCGGCGCAGAATGTGTGCGGCCTCTTCGACGCCGCGGCCAGCTGGAAGCTGGTCTTCCTTGGCCCAGGCTTCCAGCAACGACGCGCCGGGGGGATCGAGCATCAATCCGATGCTTGCGGGCGGGTCACGCTGGATGGTGTCTTCGGTCTGCGGGACAAGGTAGGGCCCGTGGGCATCCGCCGGCAGGAAGAGACGCATGGATCGCAGGGGGACGTGGTGGCCTTGGCCTGTGATGCCCAATTCTTGGACAAGGTCGGCGACGCTGTCTGCGCTGGACTCCATGCGCCTGGCCGGAGCGAGCGTCAGCCACGCGAGCGCGGTGGCTCCAAGCACGATGCTGGCGCCCCACGAAAAGAAGGCTGCGGCGATTGCGGCGGCGCCAAGGATGGCGGCCCCGAGCCATTGCACAGGCGGCCACCACGGCGTCGGCGTTTGATGGTATCGTTCATGTGCGGTCCCGGAGTGTGCTCGCTGTGCGCGTCCTGCTTGCGGTGCTTCTGCTGGCCCCCTTGGCGGGCGGTCAGTTTGCAGATGCTCCGGAGGATGCGTCCGCGGTGCACAAGCCCGTGCAGGTCATCTTGGACCAATTGCCGCGCGTGATGGACCTGGCCATCCGGGAAGCCGAAGTGGATGGAACGCCGCACGATGCCGAGGAATTGATCGCGTCGATGGAGGCGTTCTTTGCCGGCTTTGAGGGCCGTTCGCCTTGGCCTGAAGGCACGATTGCCGCGGCGTCCGGGGCCCGAG
>JBFKLD010000215.1:0-2207 GCA_041630755.1 Thermoplasmatota archaeon | reverse complement strand
GCCGACGCTGCGCAAGAACATGGACTTGAACGACTCCAATTCCTTCGTGCGCTCAAACTCTTTCTGCCGGGCGTCGAGCACTTCGACCTGAGCCAGCGCCAACGAGGTCTGGACACCCATGAGCCGGATCAGCTCCAAGTCCTCTTCGGGAAAGAGCGATGCACGGTCCTGCACGACGGCCAAGACCAGCGGTTGCTGCTCAATCGCCACGATGTGCATGCCGTACAGCTTGCCATCGGCTTGCTGCTTGAACTCGTCCGGGACCCGCTCGGGCGGCAGGCTCAGCGCATCGTCCCCGTACGCATCCAGCTTGCGCTGGAGCGCCCGGGCGATGGGGCCCTCCACGGGATGGTCCATGTCGAGGAGGAACGTCGTGCACCCGAGGGCATCCGCGACGCCCTCGTGGAGCTTCTGCCGCACCTGCGCAGTGTCCATGTCGGCAAAGGAATCGTGCAGGTTGTCGCTGAAGCGCTGCACGGTGGCCAAGTGCCACATGCGCCGGATGCCGCGCGGCGCGGCAAACGCCAATGGGTACCCGACGGCCATTGCGATCATGGCCAAGGTGCCTGCGTCCGCCACGAGCTGGGAACCGCTCAGGTCGGCGCCCGTGCGGGCGAGCACGGCGGCAAGAAACGCGATCGATGCCGCGGCACCGATGGCCATGCGCTGATTGCTGGCGGCGCCTCCGCGGCGCGCCTCCGCGAGGAAGATGGTGATCGCGATGCCGTTTCCGAACGCGTAGTGGACAAGGGCCAGGAAGGGCGCCCAGGCGGGAAGGCTGCGCACGCCGTAAAGGCCAAGCACGACGAGATTGGCGATGGCGAGGACAAGGCTCAGCCAGATCCATGGACCCTTGAGGGGCCGGAAGTGGCGTGCCATGCGAAGAAGCAGCCACGGCTGCAAGTATGCCGCACCAACCAGCACCACAGCGAAGATGTGGTTGATGGCACGCACATCGAGGGCAAAGCCCAGCGTCGCCAAGGCGAGGACGCCAAACAGCACCGTGGCGTCCAGGCGCGGCGCGATGCGGCGCTGCAAGTACGAGACAGCGGTCACGCCGAAGATGATGGCGAAGGCCGCAGCTGCCGCGAAGTTGAACAGGTCCGCCAACGGACAAAACTCGAGGTCTTCCGATTTAACGCAACGCGCGAAAGCAGGCGCCGCAGCGGCGCTTCCTGCGCTACTCGTCGTCCATGTGCTCGAAATCGCCGTACGGGCCAGGGTGGAATCCGATGGGCATGTCGGGGTCCATGGGGCCTTCGTCGAATTCGTACGGGAACTTGTTCCAGTAGGGCGAGTCGTCGAGCACGTGGTAGCGGCCCGTTTCGATGTCGATGCCGCGGATCAGGTGGCTGCCGATGCGGTCCACGTGGTACAAGATGGTGCCTTGGAAGAGGCGCTTGCCGATCTGCTTGTAGAAGCGCCCGCACACGGTCATGGCGACGGTGCTCTCGTTGACGAAGTCTTCGAGGTAGTGCGCCATGTGGTACGCGCTCGGCAGTTCGATGTGGGGGCGGATGGTGATCTCTTCCCGGAGACCGTGGAGGATCATGAGGGGAACGGGCACGCCTTCCTCGTCGGCCGTACTGTCGTGGTAGGCTTGGAGGATGCCGCGCGCCGTGTCGTCGTCCAGCACCGAGGCGCGGCGACGGGGCGAGGGTCTTAGCGTTGTCGCAGGACGGGCTCCGGCGCATCCTCCCGCCGGATGGCCGGAAATGTCATCGTCACGGTGCACCCTTTGCCGGGGCCCTCACTGGCCACTTCGAGCGTTCCGCCATGCGCCTCGACGATGCGGCGCGACACGAACATGCCAAGCCCCGTGCCTTCGATCCCTTGGTTGCGGTGGAACCGCTCGTAGGCTTGCCCGATGACGGCCAGCTGGTCTTGGCTCAAGCCGAGGCCTGTGTCGCTCACGCGCACGACCACGTCGTTCCCAGCCAGAACTTCAACCTCAATCACGCCTTCCTCGGTGTACTTGATGGCGTTGGACACGACGTTTCCAACCACTTGCATGATGCGGCCTTCGTCGCCGTCCAGCTCGGCAGGGCCATGGTAGTAGGTGTTGATGGCGAGGGATTTTTCGTGGGCCAGCGGCCGCATGCCTTCCACCACGTCCTCGACGATCTGGATGGCGTCGAGGCGGTCCTTCTTGAGCTCCAGCGCTGCGTCCTGAAGCCGCCCGACGTCCTTCAGGTTCTCGACGAGGG
>JBFKLD010000214.1:0-2284 GCA_041630755.1 Thermoplasmatota archaeon | reverse complement strand
GCGAAGACCGCACCCGCGATCGACCGGCGGGCCGGTCGGTGGGGTTCCCCCTCTCGCTACGCTTCGGCTGCTTCTGGCCGTCCGTCCCCTTGGGCTTCGCTTCGGGGGCCGGGCACGACGTTGGTGATGGCGATCTGCGCAAATCCGCCTTCGTAGGCGATGGCGTTGGCGCATCCGTAGTCTTGCGCGAAGGCGAAGGCACGAAGGTAGGGCACGTCGAGCGCGTCGGCAAGGATGGCGCGGTTGGTGCCGGCGTGGGCGGCAAGCACGACTGTGCGGCCGGCAAATTCTTCGCGCAAGTCGTCGAGGGCGCTTTGGATGCGGTCACTGAAGGCTTGGACGGTTTCACCGCCGGGGCAGGCCAGCGTCACGGGGTCTTCTTGCCATTTGGCGGCGAAGTCAGGGTCGAGTCCTTCGATGTCGTTCCAGGCAAGGCCTTCCCATTGCCCGAAGTCCATCTCGGCGAAGGGGCGGGTTTCGACGTGCGTATCCAGGGAACGCGCAATGGGGGCGGCGGTGCGCTGGGCGCGTTTGCGGGGGCTGCTCAGGACTGCGTCAATCTCGGCGCCTTCGAGGAATGCGGCGAGGGCTTCGGCTTGGTGCTCGCCGACCGAGCTCAGGTCCACGTCCTTGGTTCCCACGAATGTCCCAACGTAGGGGGCTTCGACTTCGCCGTGGCGCAGGAACCAGAGGTGCACAGGCCTCCCACTTGGGCTTCCCCCTTGACGCTTGCGACCGGTTCAAATCCCCGGAGGTGTGTCCGTGGGTCGTGGCTGGTCTACTCGCGGGATTGTTTCGGTACACGGAGTCGGAGCTCGACCCGATGGTGCATGCCGAGATTCTCCTCGAATCGGCGCGCAATGAGGCGCGCATTGCCATCCTTGAGATTGTGGTGGCGCTCTTCTTTGGCGGCATTCTGGGCTTTGCCAGCTTTGCGTTCCAGATGGTGGCCTTGTTCGTGCTGATCACGGTGATCCCGCTGCTCATTGACGCTGCGGCGCGCCGCAGTGCGGCCAAGAAGCTGCGCGGGCGCGGCCCGCAGCCCCGTTAGCGTCCGAAGGGCAGGTGCAGTCCGCGTCCGCGGGGCGCGACGACGGTCAATCCGCTGCGGCGCGCTTCTTCTTGCAGCCGCTTGTCATTGCTCAGAACGGCAGCGTCGAGGCGGCGAGCGACTTCGAGGATGCCGTCGTCACCGGGGAGGGTGGCGTCTTCGATGTCTGCGTCGCGAAGCCAGCGCAGGGCGGCGGTGGCGGCGCGGCCGCGTGCTCCGCTTCCTTCACTGAGGCGCGCCAGTTCGTCGCGCGTGACGGAGCTGAGAACAAAGGTGGTGGTGCCCAGCAAGCCGTCAATCTCACCGATGTCGATGCCGTCGATGAATGGCAGCAGAGCGGCGTTGGTGTCCAGGACGACCTTCATTGAAGGATGCCGAAGCCGATGAGGCGCCAGCGTCCACCGACACGGCGGCTGATGGCGATGCGGGCGCCGGGCTCGGCGGCCACCGGAAGGCGCAGGGCGCACTCGACGGTGGTGTTGCTGGACTTGAGCACGAGGCCCACCGTGGTGGCGGTGCCCATGTTGAGCATGAGGGGCTCCTTGACGCGCACCGGGTCCACCGCGGTGTCATCGGCCGCACCAACGACGCGCTCGAGGAGGCTCACTTCCATGGTGAGCCTGTTGAGGGGTTCGGGGAGCTTGCCGGGGTGGCCGAGCATGCGGCCGACCAGGTTGTCTGCCTTGGTGACGGCGGGGTCCAAGTCGGTGCCGACGGCGATGAGGCCACCGGGGCCGGCTTCCTTGACGGATTGGGTGCCGCAGAAGAGGCTGGTGACCTTGGTGGTCAGGGTCTCGTAGACGGGCTTGCCGTCCTTGTCGCGGCGCACACCGGGGACGATCTGGATCTCGTCGCCGACGCGGAGGGTGCCACGGCTGAGGCTGCCGCCGATGACGCCGCCACGGATCTTGGTGGGGCGCGTGCCGGGCTTGTTGATGTCGAAGCTGCGCGCCACGAGCATCACGGGGTCCGCTTCCGGGTCGCGGTCCGGCGTGGGGATGTGCTCCTGGATGGTCTTGATGAGCTGGCCCAGGTTCACGTCGTGGTGGGCGCTGAGGGGGATCACGGGCGCCGTCTCGGCGACGGTGCCTTTGGTGAATTCCACGATCTCCTTGAAGTTCTCCAAGGCGCGCTCTTCGCTGACCAGGTCGATCTTGTTCTGGACGATGACGAGGTTCTTTGCGCCCACGATGTCCAAGGCTTGCAGGTGCTCCTTGGTCTGGGGCTGGGGGC
>JBFKLD010000213.1:0-2289 GCA_041630755.1 Thermoplasmatota archaeon | reverse complement strand
TCCCAGCTGACCTTGTCCACGCGATGCGATAGGGGCCCAGCGTTTAGGGCTTGAGCCAGGAGCGGATGAGCTCGACTGCCGCGGGCAGATCATCCACGATGGCCACGTACGGGACGCCCTTCTTCGCCAACTTGGATTCCAGGGTTGCCGCGTCGTAGGTGGTTGCCAGGACCACGGCTGGAATGCCGAACGCTGCTGCAGCCTGCGCGTCCTTGACCTTGTCACCGATCATCACGGCGCGGCCCATGTCGACGGGGTCGCCTTCTTCTGCGAACGCGGCTGCGGCGTCTTCGAGCATGCCCGGCCGGGGCTTGAGCCGACGGTGCGGGAACCAAGGAGGACTGAAGGCGGCCTCGATGCGGTCCAGAGGCGCACCTGCTTTGGCGAGTTCGGCTTGCATGTGCCCGTGCAAGCGGTGGATCATGCCCGGCGTCGAAAGCAGCGCCCCGGTGCCGGGCTGGTTCGTGATGAGGCACGTGCGGCATCCTGCTGCCTTGAGGGCGGCGTGGGCTTCCGGCGCGCCGGGCAGGAAGTGGAAATCCTTCCAGCGGCGCACCTGCATCTTGGGGTGGACGTTGAACACGCCGTCGCGGTCCAAGAAGACCGTGAACGGGGCCCCAGACTTCTTGGCCATCAGAGGTCTCCAAGGCGCACGGTGCGCTCGGCGTACGCGTTGTGCTTGTGGATGGACTCCTCGGCCTCACTGCTGACGAAGACTTCCAAGTTGCCAAGGCCCGCGTAGCGCTCCTTGGCCATGTGCAGCGCTTCGCGCACAACGTCCTCGACAAAGCGGGGGTTGTGGTGCGCTTCGATGACCAAGTCGCCTTCGTCGCCGCGCTTGAGAAGCTCGTACGTCGGGGCCGACAGGGCCTCCTCGCAAAGAGCCACCAGGTCTGCCGCCTCGATGTCGTCCCCCTCGGGGACATCAATCCGGAGGATGACACGGTTGCGCTGGTTGTGGGTGATGAAAGGAATGTCTTCCGTGGCCGGGGTGCCGGCTTCGGCGAACTTGTGGCGCGCCGTCTCCATGGCACAGGGGCAAGCGCTCATGCCGACCACTTCGACGCCCACCTTGCGGGTGACCGGGCCGTCGCGGATGGCTTGGCACTCTGCGAGCAAGCCGTAGTGCTCGATGGTGGGCTTGCCGCCGGGGTTCTGCTGCGTCAGGAAGTAATCGGCGCTTGCGGCGACGATGGCGTCCTGGGCGTATTCGTGGCGTTCGAGCAGCCGGAGGGCCACGCGTCGGCACAGGTTCTCGAGGCTGCGCGATTCGCGCGTGATCTCCTCGTCCAGCACGTCGGCCAGGGCTTCGAGATTCCGACTCATGTGGGTGCCCTTCTGCTCCGGAGGCAGATCCACGAACAAGTCGAACGTGGCCACGACGCCGCTTGGGTCTTGGCCCGGCCGCTGGATGGTCACCGGTTTGCGCACGCCGCGCACGCCGACGCGGCTGAGTGCGTACGGGCGAGGGGCGGCCATGGCTTGGACGTCGGGGCTGTCCACGCGCCCGCCAGCTCGGCGGGCCTCTTGAATGGGGCGGTCAGGCCCGCGCTTCGAGGGAGAGGATCAGCACGATGGCAAGGATATTGATGGCGGTCGCCACGGCGATGCCCAGCTGGAACGAACGCTTCTTGGTCTTGTGGCGGAAACGGCGCATGGCCAGCCAGATGGCCGGCCACGCTCCAAGGGCGGCCAACCGCATGAACCGAGCCTCGGAGATCCGGGGCCTGCCGGTTCCGGCGCGACGCTTGTCCGTGCGCATGAGCAACCATGCAAGGACATTGATGAGCACCAGGAAGAGGCCCAGAACGAGCACGGCCCCGAGCAGGACATTGCCCTCCAGTCCAAGCATCAGCGGTCCCAGAGATACCGGTTGAGGCGCCGCTTGACCTCTTTCCACTCGGTGTCGATGATGCTGTAGATCACCATGTCGCTCAGGGTGCCATCGCGCTGGACGCGGCCGTTGCGCATGACGCCCTCGCGGGTGGCGCCGATGCGCTCGAGCGCCTTCTGCGCGCGCTCGTTGCGGAGGTCAGCCTTGAACTGGACGCGCAGCGCCTTCCAGTCCTCGAAGGCGTGCTGGAGCATCAGGAGCTTGGCTTCCGTGTTGGTGGCGGTGCGCTGGTGGCTCTTGGCAAGCCACGTGTGGCCGATCTCGACGCGCTTGTGGCGGGTGCTGATGTTGATGAAGCTGGAGCTGCCAACGGCCTTCATGGTGCCAGGGTCGCGCATGAGGAAGGACTGGTTGACGTCCAGCTCTTGCTCGGCGATGCGGCGGTCGATCCAGGC
>JBFKLD010000212.1:0-2289 GCA_041630755.1 Thermoplasmatota archaeon | reverse complement strand
CGTCGTGACGCCGATGGCGGCGCGCTTGACGTTGCGGAACAGGAAAAGAAGCGTGACGGTGATGAATCCGAAGACGGCCGCGATGAAGATCTTGGACTCTTCCTCGACTTGCTTGTCAATGGTGTAGATCCAGCTCTGGACGCCCCAGGAATCGAGGTACTGGGGTTCCCAGATGTCCACCGTCTTGGGCCCCGACGAGGTGACGGCCATCTCGCGGTATTCGGCCACGATCTCGTTGATGATGCCGCCGGTCTCCTTCTTCGACAAGACGCTCGTGTCGGGGTCGTAGATGATGAACATCACGGCCGCGCGGTTGTCGTCGGAGTTGTACAAGCTGATGGCGCCCGTCGTGTCTGCCGCCGCGAGCAGCTCCTGCGCCGCATCATGTTCGCCTTGGGTCGGTGCCAAGCAGAAGCAGCCATTGGGGAACTGCTTGTAGATCAGCTTCTCGAAGAATGCCAAACTGGTGTGCGAGATGACCTTGTCCGTGCCTGTCCGTTGGGCAAAGCGCTCCTTGACGAATGCAAAGAGCTCCTCTTGCGCGGCAAGGGCCGCCATGTCGTGGACATCGTCCACGTCCACGATCTCTCCCGTCTCCGGATGCGGCGCCCGCGCATTCTCCTTCAGCTCGAAGTACACAATCTCGGAATTGACGCCTGCGACGTCCTCGCGAAGCTCGCGGAAGAAATTGGCCTGCGTGTCATCCGTGCCGAAGTAGCCGGCCTGGATGTCGGTCTCGACGTTCGGCTCGACGGCGATCAGGGTGCCGATGGCTCCCATCGTGATGAGCCCAACAAGAACGAGCACTGCCCACGCGTTTCGCCCGGACCACCGCATCGTGGCAGACAAGCGGTCTTGGATGATGTCACCGACGCCCACACCTCGCGACACATCCGGCCGGCTAAAGCCGTATGGTCAGGCGCGCCGGCTGGCCAGCATCGCTGCAATGGCCGCCGCGACGAAGCCGAGGGCGACGACGACGAACTGCAGCACCGCCGCGCGCACGGGGCTTGCGCCCCCCAGAACGAGTCCGGTCATGACGCCGGGGATCCACACGAGGCCGAGGCTTTTCATGCCGTCCACGGCGGGAATGAGCGCTGCCCGCACCGTGGTCTCCCGCCCTTGAGGGTTGTCTGCCTCCCGCTCGGCGCGCTCAAAGACCAAGCTCACGGTGCGCATCGCCGTGGCCAGCAGGATGCTTCCGACGGGAACGATGCCGCGCACATCGGGTGCGATGGCCCCCATGAGAAGCATGGCCAGAAGCGCAATGCCTGCCCCGCCCAGGATGGAGACGAATGCGAGGGCGAACTGGTTGCGGGTGCTGCGCTTGTTGCTGATGCTTGCTGCGACAGCGGCCATGGCCACAAGCAGCGGGAGTGCCCAGAATGGGCTGAGGCTCAGCAGACCTGTGAGCACCAGGCCCATGAGAAGAACCTGCACGAGGGCGCGCACGCCCGCAACGGTCCCTTCGCGGCCGATGCCAAGGTGCCAGGTCGCCGCGATGACCAAGCCGACGAGGGCCGTGCTGGCGGCGAGCTGGATGATGGCGTCCATGCCGATGTCGTGGAGCACGTCCGTGGACTGGCGCCGAGGCGTTTGAGCTTGCCTCAGGCTCCGGCGACGGCCGGGGCTTGGAAGTCCACCAATGTGCCCCGCAACGTTTGGAGGTCCACGAGCGGCATCCGCGCGGGGTCCGGCGTGAAGTTGAGCATCTTCTGGTACAAGGTCTGGCTCTGCCAGGTGCCGCAGTTGACCATGGTGACGCCGCGGTACGAATCGATGCCGGGCACGTGCACGTGGCCCGTGATGAACAAGTCCGGCACTTCGTCGATGACAAGGTAGTCGTCGTGCTCAGGGGCCACGGGCGTGCGCTCTCCGTAGAGCGGGGCCATGTGGCGGCTCTGGAGCATCTGCTTCATCGCAGGCAGCGGCTTCTCGTATTCGAGGTGCGTCACGCTCGTGGCAAAATCAATGAGGCTGCTGCCGTGGTATCCAAGCGTGCTCACGCCGTGCATGGAGAAGTACGCAGGATTGGCGACGAACTTGGCGGCGTGATGGTCGAAGCGTTCGCGCACTTCCTGCGTGAATGCAGGCTGCGGCTCCGCGGGGCGGCTGGCGTCGTGGTTGCCGGGCTGGACGATCAGCTCCAAGTGGTCGGGGATGTTGGACATCCAGTCGCCAAACGCGCCGTACTGGTCGTACACATCCGGGATGGTCAGCTCGTCCTGCTGGCCCGGGTAGATGCCCACGCCATCCACCAGGTCGCCGGGGATGACGAGGTACTTGACG
>JBFKLD010000211.1:0-2298 GCA_041630755.1 Thermoplasmatota archaeon | reverse complement strand
GCAGGGGGCGGTGGCTCCGCGGTCTCGTTGGCCGTCTCATTGGCGGGCGCCGTTTCGTTCGAGGCGCCAGTTTCGTTCCCGTGATTCGAGGAATGTTCGCGAGAATCGTCAGATTCCGGCCCCGAATCCTGGGGCTCCGTAGGCTCCTCTGCGGAGGCCAGAGGCGCAATGAGTAGCATGAGCATAAGCACGAGCGTTCGACCGACAGACACCAACCCGGGGAAAGGCGTCGCCTTATAGAATGTCTCGCGGTTCCGATTTGCCGAATCTTCGATAGAAGGGGTCCGCTGCTCGACGCCTTATGAAGGTCGGTGCATTGTCTATCTCCGGCAGGGCCGCGCAGTCAATCTTGACCGCAGGCACCACCCACCACCCGACTCTCCTGCGCGTGGCCCTGCCGCACTCTTTGCGCGACTCCCTTTCTTGCCAGAGCGTCCGCTAGGGACGCGTGGGCATGGCGATGTTACGCGTCGCCCTTCTCGAGGACGCGCACGTGCTCACCCTTGACGGTGATGGGGATGGGCACCATGCTCTCGATGAGCTCGACCGTGATCTCTTCACGGGCGTCGTCCACCTTGGTGACCTTCGCCTTCTCGCCGCGGAACGGACCGCTGACAAGCTCAACGATGTCACCTTGGCCAATCTTGGCCACGGCGCTGACGGGGGTCAGGAAGTGGGCGATCTCGGTGAAGGGGACATCCACGGGGACCTTGCGGGTGACGATCTTGCCGCGGCGGTCCTTGAGGAAGTCGCCGGTCTCTTCGTCGCGGACCTCTTCCTCGCGGGTCACGAGGGCGCGGGCGTAGCTGACGCCGCGGATGCCCTTCTCGATGGCGAGGGGGTCGTTGGTTTCAATGAAGACGTAGCCGCGCAGTTCCTGGGGGCTCAGGAGGCCCAGGATGGGCAGGCCAAAGCGGCGGGCCTTGTTGGAGAGCATCTCGGCGACGCGGCGCTCTTGACCGACCTGGGTCTTGAGGCACAAGATGTGGTGCTCGTCGTCAAAGACGGGCTCGGCAGGCTCGGCCTCCGGGGTTTCAACCTCGGCGGGCTCGGCGGTTTCTGCCTCGGGGGCGAGTTCATCTTCGCTGGGCAGGATGCCCAAGCCGTCGTCGTCCATGGTAGCTCCGTGCTCGCGCTGGGTGGATTCCAGGGAGCAAGCCTTCCGACACAGGTGGTGTATTTGGCGGTTGCGCCTCAGGCGGCGCCCAGGAGGCCAAGGATCCAGCTGGTCAGCAGGAAGACGGCGAAGCCGATGCCGCCGATCACGGCGATGCCGATGAGCACCACAAAGCTGGTGCGGCGGAATTCTTCGGGTTCGGGTTTGCGGGCCATGCGCAGCACGCGCGCGTAGCGGCCCTTGCCAATGGCGCCCATGCGCTTCTCGAGCGCTCGCTGGGCGTCCCACGCCTTGTCCAGGAAGGTGCGCTCGGTCATCGAGGTCTGCCGACCCCTGTCCGGTATTTGCCCGTTTCGGCAAGGTTCATGGCCGGACGGGGGGTGGCGCGGCTGATGCGTTTCCTGGTTTTGGCCGTGCTTTTGCTTCTTGCGGGGTGCGTGAATGTGCCCTTGGACACCGATGCGCTGGAGGTCTACCACTTCCAGTACCCAGGAAGCAACGTGGTCGTGGCCGGGACGCCGCACGGGTGGCTGTTCCAGGTGACCAATCCGACCGAGCACACTGAGTGGGCGTTCGTGCCGGTGGGCATCACCCGCATGGACATCGCGGTGGGCGACGCCGCCCCCGTAGCATACACGTTCGATGAGGGCTCGGCACTGCCGCATGGGTTCACGCTGGCGCCCGGTGCGTCGGCGGTGGTCTTGGTGAATCTGCTGGACTTCGAGGACACCGCTGGCTACGCCTTCGCGCCGGTCCATGATGGCATCGTGGAGGACGCCGTGCCGACGTTTGTTCTTCTCACGGCCGCCGACGGACAACGCGTCTTCCCGGGCGACCATGTGCAGACCGTGACGGTGGGAGTCTGGACCAATGGCACGAGCTTCTACACGAACAGCCCGGACTTGCTGGCCGACCCGGCGTTCCCTGCGGGGGGCCACATCGACCGTGAGGAGGCTGCAGCGTCTGCGGATCCCCTCCCGATCTACGTCTTCGATGTGGACCGCAGCGAACAGCCGGCCGGCTCGAAGGACACGTGCCATTTCACCACCATCCAAGGCTACAACGATCAGCTGAAGCACCAAGCCGAGTTTGCCACGGGCGCGCGGTTCTTGGACCCGGAGGAAGCGTACACCGTGGAGGGAGCCGAGAACCACTTCCTCTATGGGGAGCCGTTGATCTTC
>JBFKLD010000210.1:0-2310 GCA_041630755.1 Thermoplasmatota archaeon | reverse complement strand
GCCGTCGTCGCCAGCGTGGCGCATGTGCTTCTGGATGGAGTGCACTTCACGGACGTCCGGGATGCTGTGGGCTGGGAAGATCCTCTGCAGTTCCTGCGGCAAGCTTAAACCGAAGTTTAGACTGGCCGAAAACATGGCAGAAGTCACCCTTTCCTTGCGCAACGTCGCCCGCTACGTCCGCGACGTGGACGCCAACGTCCCCCTCTACCAAGCCCTCGGCTTCGAGGTGCAGCGCGAGGCGGGCGACATGACGGTCCTCCAGCACGCCGACGGCCTCCAGCTGGTCCTGCACCGCTGGGACGAGCGCCCCACCACCATGCTCGACACCGCCCTCGGATTCACCATCAGCGGCGACGCCGCCGACCTGCGCAACCACCTCGAAGCCGCCGGTTGGCAGCTTCTGCGCGCCCCCCACGAAGGCGACGTCGGCTACTTCTTCATCTACGGCGACAAGGACGGCAACCCGATCAACCTCGTCGGCAAGCCCCTCAAGGCCGCGCCTCCTGCCGGAACGGTCAAGCTCGTCCTGAAGGACGGCCACGCCATCGCTGAACCCGCATGAGCGACATCTCCGAGCGCTGGAGTCCCCAGCCCTTGGATGTCTACGCGGGAAGCCCCGTTCGCCCGGGCCAAGCCAAACCACACGGCAACAAGGAACGTCGCCTCTTCCTGTTCAAGGCCGGGCTTCTGCTCGTCTCGACACTGGCGCTCATCCCCGTCATGCTCCTTCAGAGCGTCTTCGGGGCCGCCATCTACGTGGGCTTCCTCCTGGTCGTCCACGTGGCCGGCCTTGCCATCTTCCTCGTCGGGCTCAAGCGCTCACACCTCGGCATCACCCGCCGCGACATGGCCGTGCGCATCGGAGGCCTCCTCATCCTCACGGGCCTCCTTTACCTGGCCTCAGGGGGATTGAAGCTCGGCTTCGAAAGTGCCCTGTTCTGGATCAGCCTGTTCGTCATCTGGGCACTCCACACGGCGGGAGCTGCCTTGCTGCACTTGCTGCCTCAGCGCACGTCGCTGTGCCCGTTCGTGCAGCCTAGGCCTGGCCGCGCCGCCCAAGGTGGCACGCTTCTTGGTACGCTGCGGGGGCTTGGTCGCACAGAGCCGCAATCTGCTCGTCCGTCCGCATCGTCACGCCGTAGGAGCCGACCTTCTCGTAGCACCAAGTCTTGAACTGGTCCTGGACGCCGGCGCACGTGTCGAGGCCAGCCGCCGGATTGTTGTGGTGCAAGATCTGGCCCGCCGTGAACGCCTTCACGCACGTCTTCTGGGCCTTCTCGTCGCCGTAGCTGCACGCCACGCCCATCTGCCACGGGTCGCGGTTCTTGTACACGGGGGCGTCGCGGCCAAGCGACTCGTAGCAGTCGAGCTTGTGCGTGCCCTGCTCATCGCAGATCGCGCTCGTGGTCTGGAAGTCGCCACCGTTGAAGTGCAAGATGAGGCTGGTCTGCATGATCCAGCAATCGCTGCGGTACTTGTCGGGGATGGCGTTGCACGGGTACGCCGGGTCTTCGGCCTTGACCCAGTATTCCGGGGGCTCGTCGTGGCCGTGGTCATGCCCCGCGTGGCTCGGGTCCAAGCTGTTGAGGAAGCCCACCACGTTCTCCATCACGACACCGCCGTAGCACGAGCGCTCCGCAAAGGACGTGGCCAAGTAATCGCACACTTCCAAGGATTCGATCATCGCATAGTTGGTGTACATCATCACACCGTGGCCCACGCCATGCAAGCACGAGTATTCCTCGAAGCTGTTGCTTGCTTGGCTGCACAGGTTGGCCACCGTGGATTCGCTCAGGGGCTTCCCTTGGGCCGCCAAGTCCGCGAAGTACATCTGCAGCACACCGTGCAGGCAACCCTGGAACACCTCGTAGGAGCACTCGCCAAGAGCCAGCTCCACATCCATGCCGTACGCGGGGTACGCCAAATGCCCAAGATCGTGGGCAAGCGGGTGGGCGACGTCCTCCGCGGCCGGCTCGGCCTCCACCAGCTCAGCGAGCGCTTGGAAGGCGGGCACCGAGCCTTGGGCCAGCAGCAGCGGCTTGAGGTAGAAGATCCAGCAGTCGCGGTTCACCTGGTTGACCGCGCGGCACGCGTCTGCGATGCCTTGGCCCGTGGCGGGCCCATAGTACTGCGTGTCGCCGATGACCGACACGCCGCGCGTTCCCTCGAAGCCGAGGTCGTGGCCTTCGTGCTCCGCGTGGTCGTCGTGATCGGTGTGGTCGTCGTGGCTGTCCCCCGGACCATGGGCGTGCGCCACGGGGGCTCCGAGCATCTCGACGTTCTCCGCCGCGATGGCGCCGCCGTACATGG
>JBFKLD010000209.1:0-2374 GCA_041630755.1 Thermoplasmatota archaeon | reverse complement strand
TTGGGGTGTGGGTGTCTGGGTCGAGCCCGTAGATGTCGTACAGCGCCGGGCTCCACACGGCGTGGGGCTCGGTGATGTCCCAAGTCCAGACGCCCAGGTGCGTCATGCCCTCGGTGTCCTTCATGAGCCGCGCCGTGGCGCGCAGGTTCTCCAATTCACCAAGGGTGTCTTCGATGTCGATCCAGACGGGCTCGCGGCTCGGATCCAGATGCAGCAGCATGTGCCTGCCGTCCTTCTGAATGAGAAGATCCGCCGCTTCTCCGTGCTTCACGGCTTCGCGGATGCGCCCCGCATCTTCGTCGCCGACGCCGTCGGTGAGGGCGGCGGGCACCTGCGCCATAACCGGGCATCCCCGTTGCCAGAACCTATGGTTTGCGATGAAGGCAAGCCGTTATGCCCCCGTGGAGGGTCGGCGCCCCGTGGACCTTCCGACGGTGGCCCGCCTGGCCTGCTTGCAAAATGCCGTGGAGCACGAAGGCACGTGCCAAGCCAAGAGCCTCATGGGGCGCATCATGGGCGCGCACCCGGAATTCCGCAGCGACCCGGGCGCGGTCATGAAGGCCCTTATGGCCGCAGGGCAAGAGGTCAACGCCATGGACCTCGACCAGCAGCGTGCGGCGCTCGAAGCCGAGGCCCCCGAATTGCTGGAGACCAAGAAGAAGGAGAAGCGCACCGGATTGAAGCCCCTGCCCGACGCCGAGGGCAAGGTTGTGCTGCGCTTTGCCCCCAACCCCAATGGTCCGCTGAGTCTGGGACACGGCCGCGGCGTGGCGATCATGGCCGAGTACGCGAAGATGCACGACGCCACCATCGTTCTGCGCTTCGACGACACGGATCCCCAAGTCAAGCCGCCGCTGTGGACCGATGAGGAAAACGGCTACGACATGGTGCGCGACGATTTCGCGTGGCTTGCCGGACGCCCCGCCGACCGCGAAGTGCTGGCCAGCGACCGCATCGAATCCTACTACGAGGCCGCCTTCACGCTCATCGAGAAGGGCGGCGCCTACGTGTGCGACTGCGACCCCGAAGAATGGCGCAACCTCAAGAATTCCGCCACGCCGTGTCCGCATCGAGACGTGGATGCAGAAGTCCACGCCGGCGCATTCCAGGACATGATCGACGGCAAACGGAAGGCCGGCACGGTCGTGCTGCGGGTCAAGACCGACATCGCCCACAAGGACCCGGCGCTGCGCGACTGGACAGCCTTCCGCATCGTGGCCGACGAAGCCGTCCACCCGCGGGCCGCGGCAGGGCTCATCCCAGACCACCGCTGCTGGCCCCTGCTGGACTTCGAATCCGCCGTTGAAGATCACGCCCAGGGCGTGACGCACGTCATCCGCGGCAAGGACCTGATGGACTCGACGCGCAAGCAGACCTTCCTCTACGAACACATGGGTTGGACCTACCCCAGGACGCTGTACTGGGGACGCGTGAAGGTCCACGGCTTTGGAAAATTCAGCACCAGCGGCATGCGCCGCGGCATCGAGGAAGGCCGCTTCCAAGGCTGGGACGACCCCCGCCTGCCGACCCTGCGCGCGCTGCGGCGCCGCGGCTTCGACGCCGATGCGCTGCGGGCGTTCTGGGTGGACCTGGGGCTCACCGAGAAGGACATCAGCGTCAGCATGGAGAACGTCGAAGCCGCCGACGCCAAGGTCCAAGACGACCCGGCGCCGCGCTTCTTCTTCGTCCCGGATCCCCGCGACTTGAGCGTGAGCGGCATTGAAGGCATGGAGGCCAAGCCGCTGCTGCATCCCAGTGATGCCAGCAAGGGAACACGCACCCTGGTGGGCGCAACGACCGTCCACATCCCGGGCGACGAAACGGGCCACCAATTGCGCCTCAAGGACCTGGGCAACATCGTGATCGCCGGCGGAACCGCGTTCTACAGCGGCGACGAAATGGACCGCAGCATGCCCATCGTGCAGTGGTTGCCCCGCGGCCACACCGCCCCATTCAAGGTCCTCGTGCCGGGCACGGTCCCTGAAGGGGACGAGGAGCCGCCGCGCCTCGACACCGTCGAAGGTTTGGTCGAGCCGGCCGCATTGGATTGGGTCGGAAAGGTCGTCCAGTTCGAGCGCTTTGGCTTCGTGCGCATCGAGAGCGCCGCGCAAGGCATCTGGCTGCACGCCTGAACCTCGAGCGCCCCAGCGTTCCCCGCGGGATTGGCGTGCCGCCAGGCTGAAGCCAAGAAACGCGCGGCGTGGCTCTTGCCAAGCCAACGCGGTCTGCGCCTAGCTGCCTACTGGAATTCCTTCTTGCGAAGCACAATCGCCAGCAAGACGCTCACCGCGCCGCCAAGGACAACCACGCCCACGATGATGAGCCACCAGACGCCCGCGCTGAGGCCACCAGGCCCATCGGGGTCGATGGTGGG
>JBFKLD010000208.1:0-2386 GCA_041630755.1 Thermoplasmatota archaeon | reverse complement strand
GCGTTCCTGTTCGACGGCCTCGAGGCAGGCACCTACTTCATCCAGGTGTCCAAGGTCGGCTACAAGGACGTCCAGCAGAGTGCCGACGTCCTGGCCGGCGTGCCCGACCCGAAGGCGGTCAAGGTCCTTCTTGAGACGGACCCCGAGAACCGGCCCTTTGTGCAGACCTTCGTCTTCGAAGGCTTCATCGAGTGCAGCGTCACGGCCGTGGCCGTGGGCTGGGCGGTGTGCAGCACGGCCGGCGCCGCCAACGACAAGTTTGCCGAGATCTACGAGCTGGAACGCAAGCCCGACTTCGCCCAGAGCGAACTGGTCTGGTCCAGCACGCAGGCCCTCGGTGACGAGCTGGAGCTGATGTACTCCTGGGACTGCGGCGGAACATTCCTGTGCGACCACAGCGAAAGCGGCGCCAGCCCCGTCATCTTGATGGCCGGCGAGGAGACCATCGAGGAGATCGACTTGGGCAACAACCCCCTGTGGATCCGCGTCTTCAACACGGGCCTGAGCGCCACGACACCTGAAGGCGTGCCCGGAGGCGGCGTCGGCGCGACCATCCAGCAAGAGTTCACCGTGTACACGCACGTGTTCTACGGCTTCGAACCCGACCCCGGCTGGACGTTCGTGCGCGACGGCGCTCCCCAGGCGCCTGAATAACCGCGCCAACCCTTTTCCTTCTCGACCAAAGAGCCTTTACCTGCGCCAAGGCGCTTTGGGGGCATGCGCTACGCAGCCCTCTTGTTGATGCTCCTGTTTGCGGGATGCAGCGAATCCGGCACGGCCCCGACCGACGACTTTTGCGCGTCCGACTGCACAAAGCCGGAACCGACGGACACGACCGGCGTCCTTCTGGGCGTCGTCGTGGATGAAGCTGTGCGCCCCATCTCCGGTGCCACGGTCGTCTTGACGCCGGGCGGCATGGAAACGGAAACCGACGCAGAAGGCAGATTCTTCTTCGACAAGCTGGAGCCCGGCACGTATTTCCTCGACGTGAGCCGCCTGGGCTACTTCCCCGTCCAGATGAGCCAAGACGTGGTGGCGGCGGTCGAGCCTCCAGTGCTGAAGGTCATGCTGAAGGCCGATGCCGCGTCGCTTCCCTACGTGGAAGTGTACAATTTCCAAGGATTCATCGAATGCATGGTGGGCATCCAGGAAACGCCGGTGACCACCGGATCGAGCTCCGCCAATCCGTGCTACCTGAGCCCCAACAGCCAGAACGTGGTGGACTACGAGGTGTCCCCGCCCACCTTCGCCCAGACCGAAGTGGTGTGGAGCCCCGGCTTGGGCGTCGGGGAGAGTTTGCTTGTCAGCTACTCCGTCACGGACAGCAGCCACACGGATGGCCAGAATGACTACGCCGTCGCCGAAGGCAGCAGCCCCCTTGTGCTGTCGGCCAACGCGACCCAGATGGAAGACGTCAACGTCGGCGAGATGCCGCTGCGGCTGCGCGTGTTCGCCGGCGGTGAAGGCGGCTTCAGCATCCACGCCAATGAGGAGTTTGAAGCGGTCACGCATGTCTTCTACGGCTTTGAGCCGCCAGCTGGATGGACATTTGTGCGCGATGGAGCCCCGGAAGTGCCAAGCTGAGCGCAACAAGGCTTACAAATTGACAGGAGCCTGGTGACGCATGGTGGGAAGGATCATCCTCGCGCTGCTGCTGACAGCCACGTTTGCCGGTTGCGCGGACAGTGACGAACCAACGCTCGACAGCGTCATCGTGGACGCCCCGGCAGTGACCGAGACCACGGGCGTCATCGTTGGCGTCGTCGTGGACGAAGCGATCATGCCTGTTGTCGGCGCAATGGTGGAACTGACCGGAACAGGTCTCTCTACGGAAACGAGCGAAGATGGCTCGTTCGCCTTTGGCGACTTGGACCCGGGCACGTACTTCATCCAGGCTAGCAAGCCGGGATACTCCACCGTCCAGCAAGGCGTCGAAGTGTTTGCAGGCGTGGAGCCGAAGGTCACCAAGATGCTCGTGGAGCGCATGCCTGGCACGGAACCCTACTTCGAGGCCTACAAGTGGGACGGCTTCATTGAATGCAGTGTTCGCACGCCCGCGGTGGGCTACGCCGTGTGCGCCCAGCTGCCCGACGAAGTCAAGAATGACGACTTTGCCCAGACGTACGAGTTCGAAAAGACCCCCACCTTCGCCCAGAGCCAGATCACCTGGGACAGCACCCAGGCGCTTGGGGATGCCCTCTCGTTCCAGTACACGAAGGCGGGCACGAGCAGCGACTACTCCGAGATTGAAGGTCCCAGCCCGCTCATGGTCAACGCCAATGAAGAGCTGCTGGCGGCCAACGGCGTCGGCGAAGGCGACCCCTTGCTGATCCGCGTCTTCACTTCGCACCACCCCGCCACGGAGCCCCCCGGCGGCCTGCTGTGG
>JBFKLD010000207.1:0-2392 GCA_041630755.1 Thermoplasmatota archaeon | reverse complement strand
GCAAGCAGCGCGTGCAGAAAGCGTGCGCCGTCCGCAGCGTCGGCGTGGTATTCATCCCAGGTCTTCAGGGCCTGCTCGAGGCTCTGCTTGGCGGTGGCGTGCCCGGTGAGCTGGAGCCGGCCCGCGGTGCCTTCGGCGTGGGCCAGAAAGCGCGGGCTGACGCGCAGGACGCTGCTGCGGGCGCTGCGTTCGAGAATGCCGGCCAGGCTCATGGATGCCAAGTGGTTGCTGCTCATCGAGTCCATGAGCGCGCACCGGAAACAAAGGTCGATCAATGGGGCCGGTGAAAGTACACGGTTGGCGCACATCGCCTGAAGCGGCGGCGATTGCCAGCACCCATGGGGCCCCCGTGCACGTCGCGCGGCTGCGACCCCCAGGCCAAGCGAACGCACGCTGCCGTCCACCCGAGGGCGAGCCCTTTTCCACGCCCCGCTTCTGCGCGGCGCGTGCAGGACGAAGCCTGGAGCCGGCGCCGCGTCAAGGCCGCATTGCGCGAGGCGCGCGAGGCCGACCACAGCTTCGAGGGCGGAGCCATCCTCGGCTCCATGTGCACGGCCCCCCACGCCGCCGCACACGAAGCCTACGCCATGTTCCTCGAAACCAACTTGGGCGACCCGGGACACTTTCCCGGAACGGCCAGGCTCGAACAGGAAGTCCTGGAAGACTTCAAGGCGCTCACCCATGCACCTGCCAAGGGCGCCGCACGCTTCTTGACCGGTGGCACCGAAGCCAACCTGCTGGCCATGATGATGGCCCGGGAGACCACGGGCAAGAAGGAAGTCGTCCTTCCGGACAGCGCGCACTTCAGCTTCGACAAGGCCGCAAGGATGCTCGGGATGCGCCTCAAGCGCGTGCCGACCACGCCAAGTGGCCACGCCGATGCCACGCGGATGGCCAAGGCGATCACCACCCGCACGGCCCTCGTCGTCGCCGTCGCGGGCACGACCGAGCTTGGACTCGTCGACCCCATCAAACCCATCGCAGCCGCCGCCAAGAAGAAGGGCGTGGCCCTCCATGTGGATGCGGCCTTCGGCGGCTACGTCTTGCCCTTTCTGGAGGAAGCCGGCCGGACTCCCCGGCCATGGGATTTCCGCGTGCCGGGCGTGACCAGCATCGGCCTCGACCCCCACAAGATGGGCATGGCGGCGATCCCGGGCGGCGCGCTCATCGTGCGTGACGGCAACGCCTGGGACAGCCTCCGGGTGGACACACCCTACGTCAGCACGGACGGCCAGACGACGCTCATGGGCACCCGGCCGGGTGCGGCCGTGGCGGCGTGCTGGGCAGTCCACCGCCGCCTCGGCAAAGCGGGCTTCGAAAGCGTCGTTGAAACGTGCCTCGACAACTCCACGTTCCTTGCCGCGGGCCTCCACCGATTGGGAGTCGAGCTGGTGGCAGAGCCAGAGCTGAACGTGGTCACGTTCCGCTGCGCGGACCCCGAAGGATTCGCCAAGCGCATCGAGGACCACGGGTTCCGGATCAACATCGTTCCGCGCTTCCAGGCAATCCGCATCGTGGTCAATCCACACGTCACCCGCAAGGCCCTCGAGCGCTTCCTTGCCGTCCTCCCGGAGGCTCTGTGACGGACGTCGATTCCAGCCTCCGCGCGGCCCCCGTGCTCGACAAAGGCGGCTACCCATACCTCATCCATCCGTTGACCGACGGCGTGCCGCGCTGCGACCCGGCATTGCTGTCTGCGTGGGCCGATTGGGCCACGAAGCAGAGCATGCTCGACGGCGCCACACTTCTGGTGGCCCCCGAGGCCATGGCACTGCCGCTGGCGGCTGCCGTAAGCCTCCGCACGGGCATCCCCTACGTGGTTGTCCGGAAGCGCGAATACGGCATGGACGGCGAAGTGTTGGCCTACGCCGAGACCGGATACTCATCTTCCAAGCTCTACGTCAACGACGTCCACGCCGGCGACAAGGTCGTCGTCATCGACGACGTTCTGAGCACCGGCGGCACCCTCACCGCACTCGTGGGCGTGCTGCAGCGCCGCTGCGACGTCCTCGGAGCACTGGTGTTCCTGGAGAAGGGAGATGTCGCCAGCAGCATCACGGAGATGACCGGCGCACCCATCCAGACGATGCGCCGCGTCCACGTGAACCACGACGGCGTCCAGATCGCGTAGGCGCACGCCAACGGCCAAATAGGAGGCCAAAGTGGGACGCATAAGTGGAGTTCTACAACTACGACCTCGACCTGGAATCCCTGCTGCCACGCATCCGCGAGGCGCACCCAGCCCTCGACGTCGTGGGACTCCAATTCCCCGATGGCCTGCGTGACCACGCCACGGGGATTGCCAAGATGGTCGAGGACGGCCTTGGCTGCCTCACCGTCACGAGTGCCGACCCGTGCTACGGCGCCTGCGACTTGTGCGACGACGAATTTG
>JBFKLD010000206.1:0-2396 GCA_041630755.1 Thermoplasmatota archaeon | reverse complement strand
CTCGCGCTGCTCGGGGCTCAGCGCCGCGCTGCGCTGCGCGCGCTCCCACGCGTAGGCCTCGTCCTTGCCGCTCAGGAACTCCCCGATCTCCTTGCTGATGCGGACCGAGCACCAGTCGTGCCCGCACATGGCGCAGAAGTCGGTGTCCACGTCGAGGTCCTCGTCGTGGTACGCGCGCGCGGTGTCGGGGTCGAAGGAGAGCTCGAAGTGCCGCTCCCAGTTGAGCGCGGCACGCGCCTTGGTGAGCTCGTCGTCGCGGTCGCGGCTGCCGGGGATGCCGAGCGCCACGTCCGCGGCGTGCGCGGCGATGCGGTAGGCGCAGAAATCGGGGCCGCACATGGAGCAGAATTTGGCATCCTTGAACTGCGGATGGGCCAAGTTCTCGTCGTGTTTGCGGCGTGCTTCTTCCGGGTCGATGCTCAGGTCAAATTGCGCATTCCAATCGAAGGCGAACCGTGCCCGGCTCAGGGCGTTGTCCCATTCTTGGGCTCCGGGGTGGCCCTTGGCAACGTCGGCGCTGTGCGCGGCGATCTTGTAGGCCACCAGGCCGTCCTTGACGTCCTGCTTGTTCGGTAGGCCCAGGTGCTCGGCGGGGGTCACGTAGCAGAGCATGGCCGCTCCATGCCAGCCGATGGTGGCTGCGCCGATGGCGCTCGTGATGTGGTCGTAGCCTGGTGCGATGTCCGTGACCAGCGGCCCAAGGACGTAGAACGGCGCGCCGTCGCACCAGTCCTTCTGCAGCTCCACTTGCTGGCGGATCTTGTGCAGCGGCACGTGGCCTGGACCTTCGACCATGACTTGGACATCCATCGCGCGGGCGCGGCGGGTCAATTCCCCGAGGGTGCGAAGCTCCGCAAGCTGCGCGGCATCGCTGGCGTCGGCGATGGAGCCAGGGCGCAGGCCGTCCCCGAGGCTGTACGTGACGTCGTGGCGCGCCAGCACTTCGGTGATCTGGTCGAAGCCTGTGTAGAGGAAATTCTCAGCGTCGTGGTGGGCCATCCATGCGGCCATGATGGCGCCGCCGCGGCTGACGATGCCCGTGAGGCGCTCGTTTGCGAGCTTGACATGTGCGCGCAGAACACCCGCGTGGACCGTCATGTAATCCACGCCTTGGAGAGCTTGCTTTTCGATGACCCGCAGATAGGCTTCGAGGGTCAGGTCCTCGATGTTGCCGCCGACTTCTTCGAGCGCCTGGTAGATGGGGACGGTGCCGACGGGGATGGGGCTTGCCTGGATGATGGCCTTGCGGATGTCGTCCAGGTCGCCGTGGCTGGTGCTCAGGTCCATGATGGTGTCTGCGCCGTGGCGCACGGCCCATTCGAGCTTTTCCAGCTCTTCGTCCACGCCGCTGGTGGTGGCGCTTGCGCCGATGTTGGCGTTGACCTTGACGCGGAATGCCTCGCCGATGACCATGGGGTCCAAGCTTGTGTGGTGCGGGTTGGCGGGGATGACCGCGTGCCCGCGTGCCACGGCTTCGCGCACGTCCTCGGGGCGCAGGCCTTCACGGACGGCGACGTGCTCCATTTCGGATGTGATCGTGCCTGCGCGTGCGTGGGCAAGTTGGGTGCCTTTGGGCGTGCGCGGCGGCAGCGGGGGTCGGGTCTCTCCGTATTGGAGCATTGCACCTTCGACCGGCTCGGGCTCCTTGGACCCTTCAAGTCATGCGGAATGAATAAACGAACAGTCGTTGTGAATGGGTTGTGCCTCTGCCTCCGTGCTTCTTCTTGCAAGCAGATGTCTTTCCCCGCGTCCGCGCCGAGGCGGCGCGTGAACTGATCGCCAAAGGGTGGAGCCAAACGCGCATCGCGCAGGGGCTGCAGATCAGCCAGGCCATGGTGAGCCGGTACGGCCGCGCACCCGCGGAAAGCGACGTCCTCGTCCGGCGCCTGGCAGAGGAGGTCTTGGTGGACCTCGAAGGTGGGGCTCGCGATGAAAGCCCCTGGTGCAAGGCCCTTGGTGGCCAACAATCCCGGCCCGGGGGAAAGGAGGCCATGACGGACATCCTCAGTGCGGAGCACATCTTGCGCAAGGGCGTGCCATCTGGCATCATGCCGCAGGTGGGCATGAACATCGCCGTCGCGCTTCCCGATGCGCGCACGCCGCGCGATGTCCTGAGCTACCCGGGGCGCCTGGTGCATGCCGACGGGCGCTTGATCCCTCCCGTCCCTCCTGCGTTTGGCAGCAGCGGCCATCTCAGCCGCTGTCTGCTGCTGCTGCGGTCGCGGTACGCGCAGCTTGGCGCCATCGCCAACGTGCGCGGGGGCAAGGATGTGGCGGCAGCCGCCAAGGGGGCCGGCACGGTCTGGCATCTTCCCGGCGGCGACGCAGACCGTGAAGAGCAGTTGGAGGATCACGTCACGCGCACCCGCAAACGCCCGGCGGCCATCCATGATCCT
>JBFKLD010000205.1:0-2466 GCA_041630755.1 Thermoplasmatota archaeon | reverse complement strand
GCCGCAATGGCCGCCGCTGCGGCATGTGCAGGCGGGCTGGGATGCGCTCACGGACGGCGAGCGCGCGGCGGTGGAGAACCGCCTCGAAGAGGTGATGGCCCAGACCCAGTTGCCCACACACATCCCCCGGGAGGCGCTGCTGCGGTTCTTCGGCTTCCTTGCCCAAGTGGAGACCATCGCCATCGAGATCCCGTTGCGGTTCCTGGATCACTGTCCCGACGACGTGCGCCCCATGCTGCGGCGGCAACTTGTGGACGAAGTGTTCCACAGTGTTCTCTTTGCGCGCCTCGCGCATGACCTGGCGTACCCGCAGATGGGACCGCCGGCACCCCTTGCCTCGGCGGAGAAGCTTCTGCAGCAGGTGCGCGAGGAAGAGGACCTGGGCATCACGGCCACGCTTCTGAATCTGGCCGCCGAGGGCTGGATCGAGACGCTCTTTCGGCACGCCCGCAAGTGGGGCGTAGCGGATGCGGCCTTCCAAGCCGTCCTTGAGGATGAGGCGCGCCACGTCCACGAGGCGACCGACTACACGCAGGACCTGGATCTGGAGAAGGCCCGGGCCGCCCTGGAGCGCATGGAGGCCGGTCTGCTCGAGGTCGGCGCCGAGCCCAGCGTGGCGTTGGCCATGGTGCGCATCGCCGGCATCGACGGATACCGCGCCCTGACGCGCGACTTGCACAAGAGCCACATCCGGCACCTGGCCGTGGTCGGACTGACGCCTGGAAAACCGTGGACCGACACGGTGCAGGCACTCGAGCAGACCCTGGACGAGGCCGAGTCCGCGCCGCAGCCTTCCGTCGTTCCAGACACCAGTTGGACGAAGGCCGCAAGGCGCATCTGGGACGCGCCGCGCAGCCCCACGATGCAAGGGTCCTTCGATGTCCTGACCGGGCACGTGCCAAGGAAGCTTCTCACACCCATCATGGTCGCCGCAGTCGGGCGGGCGTGGGCCAAGCACCCGGAACTGAACCGAGTCTTGATCCAGGACCGCATCTACCAATTGCCCCGCGTCAACGTCGGGGTGCGCGTGAAGCTCCCAGACGGCGACCTGGGCACGGTGCTCGTGACCGACGCCGACACGCGCAGCGTGCGCGACATCCAGAAACTCATCGTGGACGGCGTCCAGCAATTGCAAGCCGTGCGTGCGCGCCAACCAACAGATGCCGAAGCCCCACCGCTTGACCCAGAAATGGGCGCGTGGGCACCCCCGACGGAGGCGCACTTCGCGGTGGCCATCAGCAACGTCGGACGCTTTGGACTTGTCCAGGGCGCAGGGGCGTTGACGGGGAACCTGAGCCCAAGCACGGACTTGTTCATCGGCCAGGTGCGCCGGATCCCGTCGTTCATCAACGGATTTCTTACCAAAGGCCTCACCGTCGGGGCCCTGCAAGACCACCGCGTCTTCGACGGCGAAGCCGCAGGCACCGCCATGCAAGCCATCATGGATCAGCTGCGCCCCAAGGCGGTGAAGGCCATCCGCAAGGCCCCCGACACGATCACCCAAGAGATGCCCACGTACGACGACGCATTCTTTGCGGCCATGCCGGCAAGCCTTCGGGCACTGCCCATGGTGGGAATCAGCAAGTACGCACCCATCGCCATCGGCGGGGCGGCGATCGGCACCGGCTTGGCCGTGGGCGGCTACTTCCTGTACCAAGCATTGGCGGGTGGCGCAGCTGCGGGCGGAGCAGCGGCTGGAGGGGCAGCCGGCGCAGCGGCCGGGGCAGACGGGGCGGCAGGCACGGGCCAGCAAAGCGGCTGGAACGTCGTGGAGGGCGAAGCAGCGGACGGCGAGGCGGGCAGCGAGGCGGCCACGCATGGCATGTGCCAGGCGACCAAGAAGGACGGCTCGCCTTGCTCCTTCAAAGCCCGCGACCGGTCGTCGTTCTGCGGCAGGCACGGCTGAAGGCCACACCAAAGCGCACGCCGACCGGAGATGCACCTGCGGCGAGGTCCCGCGTGCGAGCCACGCTCAGAACGTCAGGTGCTCACGCAGGGCATCCGTCACGTGCGCGTCGTCAATGATGGATGCGAGCTCCTCGAAGCTCTGCGGGTTGGCGGCCTTCACCTTGGCTGCACGCTTCTTGCCAAGGCCAGGAAGTGCTTCGAGGGCTTTCAGGCTCGCCGAGGGGATGTGGAACGGCACCGGCACACCGGTCACGCTGCGGTACCCGTGGCTGGTGATCAGCACGTCCACCATCTGCTCGGTGTCCATGGGGAAGGGGATGCCGACCAGCAAGGCGTACGTGGCAATCTGGCGGCCAAACGTCACGTTGCCGTCCACAAGTTCCAGGAACACGTCCCGCATCACGGTGCCCGCGGGGACAATCTCCTCGAGGATCGGGCGGTCAATGGTTTCCCGGATGAGCTTCTTCTGCTTGATGAAAAGCGGCTTCAGCTTCGGGTGGACGGTTTCCTTCTGGCCCCGGATGGGCAGCAGTTGGCGGATCTGCAGGCGCCGGATCT
>JBFKLD010000204.1:0-2467 GCA_041630755.1 Thermoplasmatota archaeon | reverse complement strand
GCGCTGATTCAGGCGTCGCCGTCAAAGACGAGGCTTGCTTGCGTGCCCATGCCCACGCCTTCGCTTGCCACGCGCAGCGAGCCGCCCTGGTGGCGCATGTACGCATCGACGAGGTAGAGGCCCAACCCTGCACCCAGCGCAGTGTCTTGGTTGGCGTCATGGGCCTTGGCAAAGGGCGATCCGATGGAATGCGCCTGGGCCGGATCGATGCCGCGCCCTTGGTCCACAATGGAGATGCGTGACGGACCCTGACCGATGGAGACCCTGATCGTTTCGTTCTCCGAGAAATGCGCCGCGTTGTCCAGCAACTCGTGGATGCAACGAGAAAGGAGCCGCTTGTCCACGCGGGCCTGGGCGTCCCCTTCGACGACGACGTTCTGCGTGGCCCATGATTCACAGGCCGCTTCGACAAAGGGCCGCAGATCGACCTCGACAAGCTCCGGCTCTGGCAGGCCCGTGGCCACTTGCGCTGCCTCCAAGAGCGCGCCGTGGAACTTCTGAAGCTTCTCGAGGTTGGCCTTCACGGCGGCCACGGCGCGGGCCGCAGCGGGTGCGTGTTCCATGCTTTCTAGGATGCGCAGCTGAAGGAGGACGGGCGTCATCGGCGTGGCCATTTCGTGGGAGACGATGTTGATGAATTCGCTGCGCATCTTCTCCAAGGCGCGCAGTTGCGCAAGCTCTGCCGCGTCGGCGGCGCGACGCTTTTCGGCCTCGGCCACGGCGCGAGCGAAGCGGTCGCGGGCGCGAAACGGCACGAGTATGCAGTGAATCTCGTCGCCCACGATTCGAGCAAAGCACAGAATCGGCACGGGCTCCGGTCCGCGCAACTCCAGGGCGACATCGTGGGCGTGGCCAGCCGCCAGAAGCGTCGGCATCACGTTGGTTTCCCAGTAGATGGCGGAGCCGGGCGTCAGAATCTGGCTGATCTCGCCCCCAGGTGCGGTGCTTTCGATGGTTGGCGACGAGGCATGAACGCGGCCATCACGCGACAAGACGAGTGCGCCGCAGCCCAGAGCGTTGACCTCGTCCAACCACGTCATGATGCCTCGACGAAGGCACGGATCGCGTCTCCGGTTTCGCGGGGATGCGTCATGTGGGGGGCGTGGCCGCGGCACGCAATGGTCACGCGCCGCGCACCCTCGATGTGCTGCTGGACGTATGCTCCAACAGCCGGCGGCGCGATGGCATCCTGCGATGCATCCACGATGAGCGTCGGCACGGACACCCGCTCCAGGTCCGCCCGGTTGTCTGCAAGAAATGTGGTTCGCGCAAAGTGGCGAGAGATGAGGGGGTCGTTGCGGCAGAAGCGGTCGTTGAGCTCTGTGACGGTGCCGGGTGCGTCGGGTCCGCCGACCATGCCGGCAAGCTGGCCTGACCACCCGATGTAGTTGGCGTCGACGGCATCAAGCAGGCCCTCGATGTCGGCGCGTTCGAAGCCTCCTTCGTAGGGAGGGTCGTTGATGTAGCAAGGATTGGGGCAGATCATCACCAAGGCCCGGATCAAGTCGGGGCGCTCGATGGAGGCAAGCGCACAGATCATCGCGCTGACGGAGTGGCCCACGGCGACAACGGGGCCTTCGTCCACCGCGTCCAGGACCTGCACCAAATCTTGGGCATGGCCCTGGAGATCTCCGTAGACCGCTTCGTCATAGGCCGCGTAGTCTGAACTGCCCATGCCCGTCAAGTCGTACGTGATGGCGCGGTGCGGCCATTGCTGGATCAGCGCGCGCCACATCTGCTGGTCGCAGCCATACCCGTGGGCGTACGCAAGCAGGGAGCCGTCCCCTTGGAGGCTCACCGCGTTGCGCGCAAGCACGTTCGCCACAAATTGGCAACGGTGGTCAATGGGTTAAGAACAAGAGGGAGAAGGCAAGGGGTCTACGCGACGATGCCGCGACCTTCCACGGCGTCGGCCACACGCTGCACAGCCACCATGTACGCGGCGGTGCGCATGTCACAGCGGCTGCGCTTGTGCCGGTCGTAGACTGCGTGGTACGCCGCCTTCATCTTTTCATCCAGCTCGCGGTGGACCTTCTCTTCCTTCCAGTAGTATCCGTACGTGTTCTGGACCCATTCGAAGTAGGACACGGTGACGCCGCCGGCGTTGGCCAGGAAGTCGGGAATGACGTGGGACTTGGCCTTGTAGAGCACCTTGTCGGCGCCGGGCGTGGTGGGCCCGTTGGCCAGCTCGAGGACAATCTTGGCCTTCACTTGGTCGGCGTTCTTGCTGGTGATGGCATTCTCGATGCCCGCAGGGATCAGGATGTCCACGTTCTGCTTGAGAAGCGCTTCGTTGGTGATGTTCTTGGTGTTCTTGAGGCCCTGGACGGTGCCGGATTTCTGCTTCTCGTCCAGGCACTCCTTGAAGTCGAGGCCCTCTTTGCGGTAGATGCCGCCGCGGCTGTCGCTGATGGCGACGACCTTGGCGCCAAACAGTTCCTCGACGAGGCGGTGGGCGTGTTGGCCG
>JBFKLD010000203.1:0-2492 GCA_041630755.1 Thermoplasmatota archaeon | reverse complement strand
TCTGGAAGCTGAGCGCAGGCGTGGATTCCTCCGCCGTCCCGACGTCGCGGGCAAAGGCGAAGGCCACGGCAGCGAGGACAACCACGATGCCAAGCATGATCGTGGCAGCCATGATGGGCGTGACAGCTTCCTCGGACACAGATATTGGTCATGCCGCGCCGTATAAGGAAGCCAGAGGGGCGCGAAAGCAGGCGTTTCGGGCCAGGTCAGCAGGCCCGAACGTCCGCGAACTCGCCCATGAAGGCCACTTGGTTCGACGGCACGTGCACAAGAAGCACCGTGACGCCTTCGAGGGGCGTGGGGCCGCAGAAGGAGAACAAGTCGCCTGCGCGCACCGGAGCGTTGCCCACGGGCGTCAACCCCGATGGCCCAATCAAGCCAAAGACGACGCCGTTGAGCTCGATGGTCACCCCTGGCGGGGTGTCTTCGGTCGTCTTCCACCCGTACTCGGACCAGGAAAGATCATCGGGAGCAACGACCGTCGAGATCGTGTCCCGGTTCTCGTGGCTGGCAAAGCCCACCACAGGCATCTTCTCTTCGTGCTCGTCAACCGCCAACTCCTGGACCTTCCAGAAGAAGCCGGCCGTCAGCATGACGACGATGCCCATGGTGATGACGGTGCCGACAATGCCAGAAACACCGTCCTCTGCCTTCATACTCTTGCCTTCATCGTCAAGGTATATCAAGGGGCGCGCCAGGGGCGCGGGGTTCAAGGGAGGAGGGGAAGAGGGAAAACCTGCAGGTTTAGCAGGCAGCGATGCTGCTGAAGGTCGTCGAGTAGACTTCCGTGTTCGAGGCCTCGTGGATCAAGGTGATCGTCACGGCGGTCTGAGCGGTGCTGGTACCGCAGAACTCGAAGTAGTCGCCGGCAGTCACGCTGCCCGCAGCAATGCTGGTGGCCGAGGAGGTCACAGCGGTGCCGCCGGTACCGTCGGCAGCCGTGTTGCGCTCCATCTCAAGGTCGGTGGCGTTGGTGACACTGGCCTTGATCTGGAACTGGTCCCAGTTCAGACCGGTGTCGGCCTTGGCGACCTTGATCTGGTCGTCACCCTCACTCTTCGTGAAGGACATCTGCGGGGCGCTGTCGCCCGTGTCGCCAAGGTCACTGACGAGCACGAACACGACGGCGGCGAGCACGACCGTGATGGCGACCATCAGGATCACACCGATGACGGGGCTCACGGCCTCGTCGTTCTGGGCAAATTGGTTTGCTTTCATGGTTAATTCCTCCCATCGCTGGGATGGGATGCTGTGGAACGTTGTCATATATAAAAAATCCACGAAAAACGGGATATATTCGGCAAATGGGAACCGCTCTCCTGGAACATTTTGCCCATTGTATTCTTTTGTACGCTGGCCCGTTCGGGCTTTAATCCGCGGCTCTATGGGCACTTGTGCCGTCAGCTGGAGACGTGGAGCAGTTTGCCTACTGCGCCCACAATTGGTGGCTGGCAAAGCAGGGCGTGGACCCCATCACGCCCGAATCGGCGCAGGGCAACCGCGACCACGACACGCACGAAGTGGAAGCGAAGAAGGCGGAAGGGACACGCAAGCAAGCCAACTCGGCCCTGAACTGGTCCTTCCAAGTCATGGCACTGGCGGCCAGCTTGACCTTCCTCGCGCTGGAAGCGATGTTCTTGCGGGCCACGGAGTACCACGTGATCTTCCTCACGACCGCCATCGTGGCCACGGGCGCAAGCGGGGCCCTTCTGACCATCGCGCTGGACAACGAGCGGCGCACCCGCCAACGGCAGAAGGAAGCCGGCCTCGTGCCGGGCAAGCTGGTGCAGTCCGAGGGCGACCACAAGGTCTTGGAAGACCCCGAGTGGAATCTTCGCGGCACGCCGGACCAGGTTCTGAAGACGGCCCACGGCTTGGTGCCGGTAGAATTGAAGACCGGCAAGAGCCCCAGCAAGCCGTTTCCCAACCACCAGCTGCAGCTGGCATGCTACCTGCGGCTCCTCGAGGTCCAGAAGGGGCGCCGGCCCGAGTACGGCCTGCTGAATTACCGCGACGGCGTGTTCCGGGTCGAGTGGACCCCGGAATTGGAAGCAGAGCTGCGCACGACGCTTGACCGGATGGAGCAAGCAGTCCGTGAAGGCAAAGCCGACCGGGACCACGGGCACGTGGGCCGCTGCCGGGGCTGCGCGCGGCGCGAGGCGTGCGATCAGCGCCTGGTGTGACTACAGGGGCAGCAGGAACCGGAACAGCGCCCACGTCATGAACGTCATGAGCGCCACGTGGCGAAGGCCCGAGCGCACGCGCCCGTACGCCAGCACGCCGCCAAGAAGGCCGTTGCCGATGCTTTGGATGATGCCGGCGTTGAAGTAGACAAATTGCAGCTCCTCTTGGCTGATGGTGATGAGCTGCCGCCCCGTGGGCCCAGCGTCAATGGCGGCCTGGTTGGCGGCCAGCACTTCGGGCACGAAGCGCGCATCGAGGATGCCGATGACGGCCAAGAAGACGACGAAGACGACGTAGATGACGATGAG
>JBFKLD010000202.1:0-2522 GCA_041630755.1 Thermoplasmatota archaeon | reverse complement strand
GTTGCGCGGCCGCGGCATCCACGTGCGGGCCACCAGCAACCAAGTCGCCGCCGAAGAGGCGCCCGGCGCGTACAAGGACGTCTCGCATGTGGTGGAGGCCGTCGAGATGGCGGGCTTGGCGAAGCGCGTGGCCAAGTTGCGGCCCTTGGGTGTGGTGAAGGGCTAGAGCCGGCGGCAGGCCCAACGGTACCAAGCGGGCGGCGTCCCGTCCACCCCTGGCCCATATCCGACATGCATTTGCGTGAGCGCCCCTGGCACCGGGGCATGGACGCATGGGACGCGGCCATGCGCCGGGTTGCAGACGACCGGACCGGCCTCATCGCATTTGCCATCACGGCCGTCGCGGGCTTGCTTCTCAGCTTGGCGCTGTACGTCGTGCTGGGCTGGCCCGCGCGCTTCCTGACCAGCTTGATTCTGCGCATCCCGGAGCCAGACTGTGCATACAACGAAGGTCTGGCTGGATGGATGTGTGGTGCATGGCTTGCATCCCTCAGCGTCACGGGGGCCGCCGTGTTCCTGATCGCCATGTTCGTTTTCCGCGCGCGCATTCGCCAGACGACGCACAGCGTAGCACAACGGCTGCCCCCATCACTCCGCTTCCTCGAACGCCCCGTCGTGGCCATGCTGGTGTTCCTGATTGGTTGGAGCGGCATCGAATTCCACTTCTTTGGGCGCACGGGCTTCATCCCGGACGGCGTGTTCCCGATGGTCGTTGGTCTGGCGGTCTTCTCCCTCGGCCAGTGGGGCCATCGAGTCAAGCCCGTGATGGGGCCTTTCTGGCAGTTGCGTGATCGATTGCCACGGGTTGGACGCATCGCCGTGTTGCTCGGAATCCCCTTGTTGCTGAGCCTCCTGCTGACGACGTTCCTGCATGCGCCCAAGCGGGACCAACTGTTGGTGATTGTTGGTGTCCTCTTGTCTTGGGCTCTCTGGACGAAGGCGGGCAAGTCCAGCGGACTGCTCGCCGCCAGCCTGGTGGTTGCGGTGTTGAGCGTCGGTACCGCTGCGGCCGATGGCCACTGTGAAAACCTGGACACGGTGACGAGCGACTTCCGGGCATGCGAACGGGCCCACCACAACGCAGCCATGGGCGTCGCCAGCGCTGGCATCGGCATCGCGGCGACGGCCGTTGCGACGGCACGAGACGAGGAAGGTTCGACGGACGATCCCTGCGGAGGCGTGGCCGCGGAGTTGCGCGCCGCAAGGGGGCAGTGGGAGCAGCAACTGGAGCGCTGCCAGAGTCTTGAACGATTCATCCTCCGCTTGGAGGAACAATATCGGGTGCGCAACGAATCGATGTTCTGGGGGCAGGCCTTCGATGTGGGCATGTTCGGGGCAAGCTTCGCATCCGCGGGTGGGGCTCTGGGCCGCACGGCAATGGACCGTGCCCGCGGTATTGTCACCCAAGCCGCGGCTGAAGCCGTAGCCAAGGAAGCGTTGCAACGCGCCATGACGCGCGGCCACCAGACGGACTTCCTTGCCATGGCGCATGGTCTGGCCAACAAGGTAGGCCATGACAACTGGGTGCAACACACGCAACATGCGGTGCGCAACGCATTCACAGATGCTCGGGCCGCGGAGCTGGTCAAGCAAGGCTTTGCCAAGGGCAGCCCAGAGTTCCGCAAGATGATGGCCGAGTGGACGAAGCATGCCAATGCGATGACCAAATTTGTTGGTGACACCGTGGGCATGGCCGGCAAAGCGACAGGCCTCGTGACCATGTTCAACGACTACGCGCAATTGAAGGACTTCGGCGCCCGCATCCACAAAATGCGCTTGCACCTCATCGACATGGAGGACACTTTGGCCACACTGCACGATGCCATTACGCCCGCCCAGCATGCATTGGAAAATTGCCGCGAACGCGTCGCCATGGGGTTGAAGCCATGACGCTGAAGGCACCCCCTGTACCCAAGGGGGAGAGCGTCATCGATGGCACGCGGCGCATCATCGAGCGCATCGCCCAGCAGGTCAAGGCCAAGGAATTGGACAAGGCGTCCGGGGAGGCCGCGGCCAGCGGGTTGACCTACGTGGACACGTCGGGCACGGTGTGGGCATGTGGGCTCCGATCAGGCCGTTGGTACGCGTGGGATGGGCGTTGGACCCGTCGGGACGCCCCGGACCCCGGGACACTTGTTCGACCCGAGAAACGGCGCGCCGGCTGCCATGCCTGTGGCAAGGCCAACAAGGCCGAACGAGCCTGCGCCTGCGGCGCGGCGCCAGCGCCTGTGTTGGCGGACCATCCGGAGGCCGAGGCCGGCCTGCGCCGGTTCCTGGAAGAGGCAAAGCACATCGTGCCCGAGAGAGCCTAGGGCATCGGCGGCTCGAAGAACGCGGCTTCGTCGCGCTCCACGACGGGCAACACCAGCACGCTGCGGCCTTCGCCGTAGCCGATGTCCATGGGCGTCCCGGCACCCGGCGCGGGGATGCGGTCGCTGGGGGCGTCCGTGACGTCGATGCGCAGGATGAGTTGGTGTCCCGCCGGCACGATGGCGTCCATGGGTTGGATCTGGGCCTTGGCC
>JBFKLD010000201.1:0-2537 GCA_041630755.1 Thermoplasmatota archaeon | reverse complement strand
GCCTCGCAGCTGGACGGTCTGGTCCGTGAGGTTGCCGGCCAGGATGTCGACCACGCGGTGCATGGGCGCTGCGACGCACGTCTCCAACAAAAGGGGCGTGGCTTCACTCACCTCCGCAAAGCGCCAAAGCCACGGGTGGGCATGGGCGGCATGTGGCATTCGCCGTTGTCGCTTGCAGTCGCTGCCGCAACCCTTGGAGCATCGAGCTGCGGCATCAACGCGTGACGTGCCCCCGCTGCCAGACCAGTGTGGATGTGCGCCGCCGGCGCCGATTCTGGGAAGGACCCGATGCCATCGAAGCGCGCGCGGCCGCAGGTCGGGTCGCTGCGGCCTTCGCCCAAGGACTCGATCCCGCCGATGGCAGCGCTGATGGTCCGGAGCAAGCCCTGATCGACCGGCGCCCGGCGGTGCGGCACGACACGCCGATGGATGCTGCCGCGGCAAAAGGCCGGCAGCACACCAACAAGAGCGCGCGTGCCGAGGAGGTGGCGCTGTGGATGACGCGGCTCGTGGGCGACGTGGCCCACGATGACTTGGTGGCAGCACTGCAGCGCAGCGGTCTCGACTTTGACCGCGCGGAGCGCGAGGTCACACGCATGCTGGCTGCGGATGTCATCTTCGAACCCCGTGCCGGCCACTACCGGCACCTCGACCCGTAGCTACTCTTCGCTGTCCGCCAGCAACGGCGCAGCACCGGTCATCTTTGCCCGCTGCTCACGGCGCTTGGCGCGCAGCACAGCGTTCTTGATGTCCGGAGGGACCACCTTGTCCAGCACGCGCCGCTGCATGATGACGAGGAGCGCCACACCGTACACGATGCTTGCCACGGCGGGGAACAGGACCACGACGTCGCCGCGGCCGATGCTTGGCCAGAACAGCCAGAACATGCCCAGGACAGGCATCTGCAAGATGGTTGCCTGGATCCAGCCGCGCCAGAGGCGTCCATCCGCGCTTCCCTTGCCCACCACGACGCCGGTGGCCCCGTGCACGAAGACGTTGCCAAGCGGCACCAGCATCATCAAGATGAACGGCAGGGGGTTCTCCAGGGTGTAGGGGATGCCGCGGCTCTCCGCCGCACGCACGTTGAGGCTGACGAACAAGAGGGCCGCCATCGCACCGAAGCCCAAGCCGAAGCTTGCCCCATAGTATGGTGTGTCTCGACGCTGGCGGAAGCGCGACAAGCCCAAGATCATCGTTTTGGCACCGGATTCGAAGAACGCGTAGCCGACCACGAAGAAGATGAAGGCCCCGCCGACGCCGGCGATGGACACAAATTCGCTTTCCTGGAAGCCGAAGACCATGAATTCAAAGCCGGTCACCAAGAGTCCGCCAAAGAATCCGGCAATCAAGCCGAAGAAGACGCGCCCGTCGTCAAACATGCCTTCGTACCGGTGGAGGAAGTACCACACAGCCGCCATGGCAGGGATGACGGTCACGGGGATGGCGATCAAGACAGGGGAGGCCACAGGCGGCCGACGGCGGCCCGCGATAAAGGCATAGGCCTTTCCTGGGATGCCGCGTGCCCGGCGCGTGCACCCCCGCATCTTCCTCAACGCCAAGGTCTACCCGCAAGTCCAAGGGGAAGGCGTCGTCGCCCTCGCCGAAGCCTGCGACACTGCCGGTGAAGAGGCCGGCGTCGAGATTGCCCTGGCCCCGCCCATGGTCGAGCTTGCCGCCGTGGCAGGCATGGAATTGGACCACGTGCAAGTCTACGCGCAACACTGTGACGCACTCGTGCCCGGCAGCGGAACGGGCTGGACCACCGCCGAGGCCCTCGAGGGTGCGGGCGCTGTGGGAAGCTTGCTCAACCACGCCGAGCACAAAGTGCCCCACAGCCAAGTCCAAGCGACCCTCGAGCGCCTCCATGCCTTGGGTCTGGAATCGCTTGTGTGCGCCGACAGCATCGAGGAAACCAACGCCCTCGCCCCCCTGGGCCCCACCTTCATCGCCGTCGAGCCGCCGGAATTGATCGGCGGCGACCTGAGCGTCACCACGGCTGACCCCGCCATCGTGCGCGACGCCGCCGAAGCCGTCCACGCCTTGAGTCCGGAAACCCTCACGTTGTGCGGGGCGGGCGTCAAGAACGGAAAGGACGTGCGTGCGGCGCTCGAGCTGGGGGCCCATGGGGTCCTTCTTGCCAGCGGCGTCGTCAAGGCGGACGACCCCCTCGCGGCCCTGCGCGACTTGTGCTCCGGACTCTAGACGCGAAGCGCCCTTAACCACGCGGCCACTCGCCACGACGTGGCCAAACCCGGGGACATCGTCGAGTTTCGCAGCGGACTGCACGGCATCGAGGCACCGCGCAACTTGGGCGTCTTGCTTGGCCGCGAGCGGCGAAAAGGCGTCCCGTGGGTCGAGCTGGTCACCCTGGAAGGTGTGAAGCAGATCAAAGCGGAGCATCTCACCAAGCGTGCCTTCAAGCAGCGGATCGAGGATGTGCGCAACAAGGACGACGTGCGCGATCGGCTGCAGTTTCTCATCAAGCAGCACGCCGACGGCGCGCTGGCTGAAGAGGCGGAAGACAACCTGGGGGCTCT
>JBFKLD010000200.1:0-2537 GCA_041630755.1 Thermoplasmatota archaeon | reverse complement strand
CTGCGAAGACGCCATCCAAGTCCACGGCGCCAACGGCTACACCGACGACTTCCCCGTCGAGCGCTACTGGCGCGATGCCAAGGTGCTGGGAATCTACGAAGGCACCAACCAAATCCAGCGCCTCATCCTCGGGCGGCTCATTACCGGCCTCAAAGCGTGATCGACGCCATCGCTGCGGCAGCGGACCCCACCAAAGCCGAGGGCATGAAGGCATACCACAAGACCGGCCTCGAATGCTGGGGAGCACCGATGCCGAACATCCGCCAGGTGGTCGGCGACGCCGTGCGCGAAGACCCCACCCTGCGCACCAACCCCTGGCCAGCGGTCGCACAAATGTGGAACGAGGTGTTCGATTGCAGGCTCGCTGCGACCGTGTTGCTGGAACGCGCCCGCCTCGACTCGCAGGACCTGCCCCACCTGGAACGGCTGCTGCGAGACAGCGGTGCCTGGGCCTTGGTGGACCCCCTGGCGATTCATGCGTTGGCGGCCACGAAGCCCCCCTTGGCGCGATGGGCGGTGGACGACGACAAGTGGGTTCGGCGCGCGGCGTTGCTGTGCCACCTCAAGGATTTGGGCAAAGGCAAGGCGGCACCGGATGACTGGGCGCCCCTTGCGTTGCCGAACTTGGACCATGCGGATTTCTTCATCCGCAAGGCATTGGGCTGGGCGTTGCGCACCATTGGGGATGCCAACCCTGCGTGGACCGCCGATTTCGTGCGCGAACACCAAGACCGGATGGCTGGCCTCACCATTCGCGAAGCCACACGCAAGCTGCCCTCGGCCGTGTGGCCGTGAGGCAGCCCCAAGGGGTTGCCGTCAACACTTAAGTTGCCATCCCCACGTCGACGGCGCATGGTCGCGTGGAAGGCTGTTGCCGTTGCTGCTCTGATGATTGCGTTCGCTGGCTGCGCGGAAGTCGCAGAACCCATCGACGAGACTGAACCCGTTCTGGACGACACGCCGGTCGCGGACAACGCCACGGCCGACCCCGCTGTCAACGCCACCGAAGCCCTGCCGGCGCCCGAAGCCATTGTCAGTGTGTGGCTCGACGGAAACGTCACGGAAGCCGACAATGGCACCTACGCCGTGCCAGCCGACACCAACGTCACGCTGGATGCAGCCCAATCTCTGGGCGACAACCTGACCTTCGCTTGGACGCTTGGTAACGACACCTTCGAAGGTGCCAGCGTGACGATCGCCTTCAACGCTGGAGAACACACCGTGCACCTCACGGCCCTGCAATCGGATGGTCAAGAGTCCAGCATCAGCATGCTGTTCAACGCCACCAGCGCCCAACTGACGCTCTTGGAAACGCAGACCTTCGCATGGTCCATGTCGCCAGTCAACAACATCATCGGCTGCGCCGCAGCAGACCACACCGTCACATTCATCGGTGAACTGACCGACCGCGTCAAGCTCGACATGGACATGACGTGGGCGGTGCTCTCCTTGGGCATCAACTTCCACACGTACTTGTTCGACGCCGACGGGAACCAAATATTCAAGGAATCCCGCAGCGGAGGCAACACCAACTTTGTGGTCGAGAAGACCGACCTCGGCCTGCCCGCAGGCGACTACACGTTCCGCGGCGAGATCTGCGGCACGTTCGTTCCCCAAGGCGAGTACGACATGAAGGGCGAAGCGGACCACTACGCCTAAGCCTAAGCGCGGACGCCTCGGTACCTGCCCGTGTCCCTTCGATTGGCCAGCTGCCCAGCTCTGGCGCCAGCATTCCACGACGACGCGCCTCTTCTCGAGGCGTTTTCCCGGCACGGCTTGGAGGCCATCGGCGCCGCATGGCAAGACATCGAGGGCAGCGATCCGGTCGCCATCCGCTCCACCTGGGACTACACCTTGCACGTTGACGACTTCCTCGCGTGGCTCGACCGCCTGGACCGAGCGGGCGCCCCGGTGGTGAACCCCACCCCAATTCTGCGCGACAACATGGACAAGCGCTACCTGCTGCGATTGCAAGACCAAGGGCATCCAATTGTCCCCACCCACGTCTTGGGTGCCTTTTCACCCGAAGCGGTGGCATCCATTGCCCAAACCGAGGGCTGGGACGTGGCCGTCGCGAAACCGGCCGTGGGGGCCGGAGCCGAGGGCCTGATGACCGTGCACGCCGACGGACGCGCCGCGGGCTTCGATGTGAGTGGCAATACATGGGGCGACTTCGATGCCGCCCCGAAGGGACCCGTGCTCGTCCAGCCCCGACTCGAGTCCATCGCTCGGGGCGAGTGGAGTCTCATCTACTTCGGGGGCGAATTCAGTCATGCGGTCCTGAAGCGCCCCAAGGCCGGCGACATCCGCGTCCAAGAGGAACACGGCGCCACGTCGGAAGCGGCGACGCCACCAGACCACGTGCGCGCCGCGGCGGACGCCATCATGGCCGACCAAGACGTGGTCGTGGCCCGCGTGGATGGCGTCGACGACCCCGGCCTTGGCTTTGCGTTGATGGAGTTGGAGCTCATCGAGCCGGAATTGTTCTTCCGCTATCACCCCGGATCGGTGGAGCGGTACGTGGACGCCGTGCTGCG
>JBFKLD010000199.1:0-2553 GCA_041630755.1 Thermoplasmatota archaeon | reverse complement strand
CCTTGCTTGATGTCGGTCTCGGATTTGTCCACGGCAATGGGTCCGGCGACAGGGCAAAACGGAGCATAGTGGGGCTTCTCGACGAGGTAGCCCTTGTCTTGGAGCCGCGTGAACTGCCAGCGGATGAACTGCTGGTAGCCGTCGTCAATCGTCGTGCACACGCGCCGTTCGTCAATGAGGAATCCGAACTTCTGCCAGTAGTCGTGCAGATAGACGTGGGCAAAGTAGTCCACGACCTTGCGCGGGTCAGAAAGCTCGGCCAGGTCTCCGTCGAAGCCGTTGCTGCGCAGGTATTCCGTCTTCTCGCCGCGCTCGACTTCCTTGGCAAACGCAACAGCCGGGATGCCGCTGGCATGGAATCCTGCCGGGTACAGGACGTTGTGCCCGGTCATGCGCTTGTAGCGGCCAAACACGTCGGCGTAGGTGAAGCCCCGCATGTGCCCCACGTGCAAGTACCCCGAAATTCCAGGGTATGCGAAGTGGATGAAGTAGGACGGCTTGTCGCCTGGCTCGGCGTGCTGCAGCTTCTCGGCGGCCCAAGCTTCCTGCCACTTGGCGGTCACGGCGTCCAGGTCCCAATCCACGTGGCGGCCACTCGGGCCGGCGTTTTGGCCTTTCCTGAAGGCGGCCGTTGCCCATCGCTGTTGGCGCCCGCCGCCATCGGCCTGCGCAAGGAGTTTCGCTGGGTGCCTCTTGCCCTCCTGTTGGCCCTCTGGTGCAATCCGACAATTGGATAAGGCCCCTCGAAGGGTTCCTCCTCATGTTCCGTGAGCGCGTCGCCACCCATTACCGGGCCCGCGGCTACCGCGTCGAAGAGGACATGCGCCTGCGCGCGGACGACGGCCGCATCCACCACGTAGACCTCGTGTGCAAGAGCGGCCTTGGCACCTTGATCGTCGAGATCCCCGACGAATTGGATGGCACGGAGCTCGCCAGCCTGCGCCGCAAGGCCAAGGACCTCTACGGAACCCCCGTCTTGGCGTCGCCGCAGATTCCCGTCGAGATCCGCAACGCGGCGCCCCGCATGGGCATCGTGCTCTTGGAGGAGATGGACCTGCAGACGGAACCCGATGGCATCAGCCTCCCCCCGCCGGCGCCTGCTCCGGAACCAGTGCCGTGGCCGGAGCCCAAGCGCCGTGAAGCGCCGGTGCGCGAAGAGCCGGCCCCCGCGCAGGCCGCGCAAGCTGTCTGGCCAAGCCAACGCAGGGAAGCCCCGCAGAAATTTGCGTGGCTCAACCAAGGCCAAGTGCTCGAGGCGCCCCCGGCTCCCACGCCCCCGGATGTGGTTCCTGCGCCGCCCGCGCGTGCGCCCCCGGTGCCCCCTGCGCCGGCGCCCCGCGCACCGGCGCCTTCCGCCCCCGCGCCAATGCCCCGCTTCCATGAGCCTCCGGAGGCTTCGCAAGCGATGCGTCCGGACATGGTTCGTCCCGCCCAGGAAAAGCCCCTGGCGCGCGAACCCGTGCGGCCGCATGCCCCGGAGCCCCACCCGGTCCAATCCCGTGGCGTCCTGGAGGCCAGCTACACGCTCGACATCCCGACCATCCCGGTCGGTGTGCCGGACCCCCGCGACCTGATGGCTGGCCGCACCGTGGGCAAGAAGGTGAGCCCGCCCGTGGAGGTCCCCGAACCCGCGCAGGCCGAGGTCGCCAAAGAGCCCCGTGAGGCGCCCCTTCTGACGTTGCGGCAAGTCGCGCAAGCGGCCGTGGGCGGCTTGGTGGCCGGACTGGTCGTCGTGGGCCTCGGAATGTTCGCGCTCTAGTCGCGCTTCAAGATCGCCATGTTGGTGTCGCCAAGGACTTCCTTGCGCATGCGCTCCACCAGCCACGTGCGAAACGCCTCGCTCATCTCGTAGCCTTCTGGCGGCTCCGGCACCGGGTCGTCCGGGCCGCGCTCCATCATGGCCTTCTCATAGGCTGCAGCGTCCACGAAGCGGCAAACCCTGGCGCGAGCTTGAACCATTCGCCACGAACCCCAAGTACCGCAGCAGGCCTCGCCCCCGCATGGGTCTGCTGCAACCGATTGCGCTTCTTGCCGTATTCATCATGGCTGGCTGCCTGGCTGGTCCGACCGCCGCACCGCCCGCGTTGCCTGACGAGATCATCACCGTGCAGCACGACCACCATGATCCATTGCTGCACACCGGGTCCATGAACATGGAATTCGTCGCGTGGAGCGCCCTCGGCGTGGAGCTAGGAACCAATGGCTTTGCCAACTTCGTCATCTGGCAAAGTGACGATGAGAAGCTCGCCTTCGTCGCCATTGACGGCGACAGAGAAGGCGGCTTTGCGATTGTGGACATCGCGGACCCTTCGGCCATCACCGTGCTTGGAAAGTACTGGATCGAAGGCAACAGCATCCAAGAGGTCCGCGTCACGCCGGATGGCCGCTTCGCAGTCATGAATGTCCAAGACATCCCCCAGACGGGCCAGCTTGGCACTCCCGAACTGACCGATTGCACCGTGTGCATCCACGTGGTGGACATCCAAGACCGCACCCAACCCCAGCTCGTCTCGCTCTTCCCGGTGGAGCTTCTTGGCACCCACAACTTCCACT
>JBFKLD010000198.1:0-2600 GCA_041630755.1 Thermoplasmatota archaeon | reverse complement strand
GAGTTCTTCTTCAACGAAGTCAACACGCGCCTGCAAGTCGAACACCCCGTGAGCGAGCAGATCTACGGCGTGGACTTGGTGCGCGAGCAGATCCGGGTGGCGATGGGCGAAGAACTTGGTTACGACCAGGACTGGGTCAATGCTCGCCGCCGCGGCTGGAGCATCGAGTGCCGCATCAACGCCGAGGACCCGGCCCGCGGCTTCATGCCCACGCCCGGCCCAGTCAAGCGCCACAACCCGCCGCAAGGAAACGGCGTGCGCGTCGACACGTTCCTCTACGCCGGCCTTGACGTGCCGGCCGTGTACGACTCCATGGTGGCCAAGTTGATCACCTACGGCGCCGACCGCATGGAAGCCATCCGCAAGATGCGCCGCGCCCTCGACGAATACGACTTGGGCGACTTGGTCACGAACAAGGAGCTGCACAAGCTCATCATGGACGACCCCGCCTTCCAAGCCGGCGACATGACCACCAAGTTCCTCGACGAGCACCGCATCCTCGACCGCTACAACGGCGTCGAAGAGGACACGGATGCCAAGACCAAGCGCATGCTGGCTGCCCTCGCGGCCGCCCTGGCGCAGGAACCCGGAGGCATCGACGCCTTGGTCGCCAAGAGCTACGCATTCCGCCAGAACGCCGCGGACAATGTTGGCGTGGACGCCTACGGACGGCGCCGCCTCAACGCATGGGGCAAACGCAGCCGCCGCGAGAACATCGGAGGCATCTGATGCGCTACGCATTCACTCTTGACGGACGCACGCACCACGTGACGCTCGAGGAGCACGCCGACGGACCGCGCTTCGTGGTCGAAGGCGAAGCCTTCACGCCCGACGTGAAGTCCACCGGCAAGGGCACCTACGAAGTGACCCTGGACGGCAGCACGTTCGAGTTCCACATCCACAACGGCATCGTGTCGATGGGGCCGCATCCGCTCGACCTGGAGGTCCGCCGCGCGAAGCCAGAACTGGTGCGCGCCGGTGGCGCAGGCAAGCGCGGCGAAGGGCGCATCAAGCCCCCCATGCCCGGCAAGGTCGTCGAGGTCCACGTGAAAGTGGGCCAAGAAGTGGCGGAAGGCGAGGTCCTTCTGGTTCTCGAAGCCATGAAGATGCAAAACGACGTCAAGAGCCCCATCGCCGGGATCGTGGAGAAGGTGCACGTCCAGGATGGCGCCAATGTCGATGCCGCCACGGTCATGCTGGAGATCGCGCCCGAGAGCCGACAGGAATAAGCACGGCGCGGCACTCCCGCACGCATGAGCGTCAAGGTCGACGTCGAAGGCCGCCTGGCCACCATCACGGTGAGCCGCCCCGAAGCCCTCAATGCCCTCAACAGCGAGGTCCTGGACGGGATCAAGGAGGCCGTGCTCGGCTTGGACCCGACGGTGCATGGCATCCTCCTGACCGGCGAGGGCAAGGCGTTCGTCGCCGGAGCGGACATCGCCGAGATGGTGGATTACGGCCCCGAAGAGGCAGAGGCCTTCAGCCTGCGCGGACAGCAGGCCTTCCAGGCGCTGTCCGATTACCACGGGCCAGTCGTCGCAGCCATCAATGGATTTGCCCTCGGTGGCGGCCTCGAATTGGCGCTCGCCTGCGACATTCTCGTGGCTTCCGAGAAGGCCAAGCTGGGTCTTCCCGAAACCACGCTTGCTGTGGTCCCTGGCTTCGGCGGCACCCAACGGCTGCCTCGACGCATCGGACCCGGCCGCGCCAAGAAGCTGCTGTTCACGGGCGAGATGGTCAACGCCCAGCAGGCATTTGCCATGGGCCTCGTCGACGATGTGTGCCCGCCGGATGAGCTTCTGGACACCTGCAAGGCGATGCTTGACAAGATGATCTGCAACGGCCCCATGGCAGTGCGCCAGTGCAAGGGCTTGGTGGACGACGGCTTGGACATGCCGCTGCCGGATGCGCTTGCCATGGAAGCCGCCGCATTCGGGGCCATCTTCGGAACCTCCGATCAAAAGGAAGGCATGCGCGCATTCCTGGAAAAGCGCAAGCCGAGCTTCACCGGGCGCTGAGGGCACGGCGCTTTAGTAGCGCCGCGGCTTGTGGGCCCCGTTGGCAGCATTCTCTTGGGACCAAGATGTTCTTTTCTTGTTCATCGCCGGAGCCCTGCAGGCGCTCTTTGGTCTCTACTTCATCATCCGCCGCCCCCGCAGCGAATGGGGATGGCTTGTGGGACTCCTCTTCTTCCTCAATGGCGCGGTCTCCATCAATGCTGGCTTGACGCGCGGCTGGGCGGACGTCGAAGCAGGCGTGCAAGCTGGCGCGCTCATCAACGCGTGGATTGACCAGCCGACGAACCTGCTCATCTTCTACCTCGCCATGGTGTTCCCTGAGCCCCCGGCTTGGGGCACCCGGCGGCCAAAGACGCTGCGTGCGCTCGTGTTGGCGCCCTTTGCCATCTACGCAGGGCTGTGCGTAGGAGCCTTGGCAAGCGGGGAATGGGACACGATTGGCCTGAAATCGTTCGTGTCCGGCCCATGGACGCTCTCACGCAACGCCATGGCAAGCGCCCTCTTCGTCGTGGCGATGCTGCGATGGGCCTGGCTGATCGGGCGCATCAAAGATCGTTTGCTGGGCATGCAGTTCGTCCTCAT
>JBFKLD010000197.1:0-2631 GCA_041630755.1 Thermoplasmatota archaeon | reverse complement strand
GCGTGGCGGCGCCCGCCAGCACGAGCAGGTACGCCCGCCCATCCACGAGAGCCGCCAGAAGCGCCGCGGCAAACACGATGCCGACGAGGCGCGGGGCCTTGCGCTTCATCCATGGTTTGGCCATGAACAGGGTGATGGCAAGGATGGCAGGCGTGGCGATCCATGGCAGGCGTTCGACATAGAATTGCTCAGACCAGCCAAGCACGGACGCCATGTGGAACAGAAACAGCACGGCCAGGCCGAGGCCGAGGATGACCACGGCGGCGTAGACCAGCGCGGGGATGCCAAACCGCTTCATGTCGGGTCCGGGCGATTCATGGACCAAGCCGGGCGCGGCAGCCAGCAATCCGGCCGCGGCGACGAGAACCAGCAGACCATAGCCCACCGAGATGAGGCTGGCCACTTCGAAGGCAAGCCCCAGCACCAAGGCGGGGGCCACTGCCGAAGCGCCCGCCATGGCCCCGAGGACGGCTGCGATGGCGCGGCTGGCTCGCGGCAGCGTGCCGTAGGTGTGCGCCAGGTGGCGGCACCATGCGGCGAGGCCCGCAAAGAACACAAACAGCAGCACGCCGACGTGGAAGATGAGGCCCGGCTCGGCGGCCAGGATGTCCAAAAATCGCGCCGCGGGGTCGGGATTGAACGTGTTGGATGGGTCGGTGAATGCGTGGACGCTGACCCACAATCCGCTGCGGGTGCTGACGGTGCTCAGGACAGTCAGCACCAGCGGCAGGATGGCCAGAAATGGTCCAGCGACGGCGTAGCGCCCATGCCGATGGTGGTGGCGCTCCGCGTGGATGTACACCACCAGCGCCAGCCAGGGCAGGAGATTGGCCACTTCGACCGGGTCCCACGCCCAGTAGCCTCCGAAGCCGAGCGTGTAGTATGCCCAGACGCCGCCGAGGCCCATGGCGGCTGTGTACAGGAGCGTGTTCAGGCGCGTGGCTTGGCGGTGCAGGGACCAAGAGCCCCCACCGAGCATGGATGCGAAGCTGCTGGCCGCCGGAATGGTGGTCATGGCGTAGGCCAAGAACATCATCGGCGGGTGGATCAGGATGAACGGATTGAGGAGGGTCGGATTGAGGCCATTTCCTCCGGGGCGCCCCTCAAGGAAGAACCCAGGCGTCGGCGCGTAGGGGGTTTGCCAGGCGCTGGCGGCCAGAAACGCTGTGGCGGCGAGGCCCAAGAATCCGCGAAAGAGCCGGCCTTCGTGGCGGGTGTAGAACGCGGCGATGACGGACAACCAGAGGGCCCAGAGCAGCAGGCTCCCCTCGCGTCCAGCCCACGTGCCCGCCAGGCGGTACCACCAGTCGAGATCCGCGCGCGTGTAGAGGAAGACGTAGGTGTACTGCACGTCGGCAGCCAGAAAACGCGAGGCCAGAAACAGGAACGAGACACCGGCCGTGACCGCTGCCGCCGTCGATGTTCGCCGAAGCCATGTGGTCTGGCCGCGAAAGGCCAAGACCGTGGCCACCAGAGAAAGGGCGGCAGCCACGTGCGTTGCGTAGCTCAGCACGTTCATCGGCGCCCTCCGAAGAAGGCCCCTGCGAGCGCGGCCAGGACGGCAGCGGCAAGCAGCACGGGCGACGGCATGGAGAGGTACGTCCATCCGGCGCGTGCCTCACGGTCGAAGACAATGCCGTGGGTCTCAGCAATCTCTTCGATTGCGCGGTCGCCAAACAGGCAAGGCTTGCACCATGTGGCGCTGTACGCTTCCACGAGGACCCCCTTGCGCACCTGCTGCGTCGGTGCCTCTGACAGGACCGGATGCATGGTTGCCTGCGCCACTTCGTGGGCGGCAAAGCGCAAGCCGTGGCCGGCGTCTTGCTCGAACCAGACAACGGCGTACATGCGCTCCAAGTCCCACTCCTGCGCGATGGCAAAAGGCTCCCGGTGGCGCACCTCTGCACTCAAGTTCTGCTGCCCGAGATCGACGATGGCACGCACAGTGAAGGGGTGCTCCGTGATGCCATTTGAGAGCGCCGGAGGAGGCGCAAAGTGGATGCCATCTTCGACGAGAGCGACCCACAAGCGCAACCGGTCTTCGAGGGGCACCACAGGTTGCGCCTGGATCATGATGTCGAGGGTTTCACCGGCCAGGGCAAAGACCGTGAGCGTGATGCCGGCTTCGCCTTGCCGGGCGCGCACAGCCGCGTCGTAGGCGGCGGTGGTCGCCGCTTGCGGGTCGCCATCGGGGATGGATTCGACAAGGTCAACGCCATCGAAGACGACGCTTGGAAAATCGAAGCCGTCGCCGTTTTCGTCCAAGTGCCGAAAGCGCGACACAAACGCATCGCGCCCGGCAGCGAAATCAAAGCCGAACGGGTCGGCGTCGTCGGGGTACGGGTGGTGCACCATGACGGCCACGCCAGGGCCCGGGACTTGGGCGCCGACAGGCGCGGCCAGAAGCAGCAGGAGGCACAACCAGCGCACAGGTGCCTTCAGTCCAGGTCCCTTATGATGGTGCCGACGGCCAGGGCCTTGCGCAAGGCCGTGCTGGTGCCGACGGTCTCCAATTCATGGGGAGTCTTCCAAGCAAATGCGGCACCATGGTGTGTGGCCGGCACGGGATTGGTCGTGGAGGCGTCGTAGATGCGCATGGTCCAGTCGCGGTGGGAGAACACGTGCCGGACT
>JBFKLD010000196.1:0-2637 GCA_041630755.1 Thermoplasmatota archaeon | reverse complement strand
GTGACGAAGTTGTAGATCCCGCCGACGCCGTTTTCGTCGCCGGGGTACCAGTTCTGAACAGTCGAGTACTTGATGCTGGCACCTTTGAGCGCGACCAGCTCGACCACCGCGGCGTGCAGCTGGTTCTCGTCGCGCATCGGGGCGGTGCAGCCCTCCAGATAGGAGACGTAGCTGTCGTCCTCGGCGACGATGAGGGTGCGCTCGAACTGCCCGGTCTTGGCGGCGTTGATGCGGAAGTAGGTGCTCAGCTCCATCGGGCACTTGACGCCCTTGGGGATGTAGCAGAAGCTGCCGTCCGAGAAGACGGCCGCGTTGAGGGCTGCGTAGAAGTTGTCGCCTGCGGGCACCACGGTGCCGAGGTACTTCTTCACCAGCTCCGGGTGGTCATGGACGGCCTCGCTGAAGGAGCAGAAGATGATGCCTTGCTTCTCCAGCTCTTCCTTGAACGTCGTGCCCACAGACACCGAGTCCACCACGGCGTCCACCGCAATGCCCTGAAGGCGTTCCTGCTCGCGCAGGCTGATGCCCAGCTTCTCGTACATCTCCAGGATGGCCGGGTCCACTTCGTCCAAGCTCTTCGGGCCTTCCGACTGGCTCTTGGGTGCCGCGTAGTACACCAGGGCCTGGTAGTCGATCGGGGGGTAGTCGAAGTGAGCCCAGTGGGGCTCCGTCATCTTCTGCCACACCCGGAAGGCCTCCAGGCGCCATTGGGTGAGCCATTCCGGCTCGTCCTTCTTGGCGCTGATGGCGCGAACGATGTCCTCGTTCAGGCCTGGCGGCAAGGAATCCATGTCCAGGTCGGTGGAGAATCCATACCGGTAATCCTGGTCGGCGAGTTCCTTGAGTGCCTCGTTCGCCATGGTAGAACCTGTGCCGCCCGGACGCAACAGGGTTGCGGTAGGGGTGGGCAGGGTGCGCTGGACCCCGGCCGGATATAAGAGTTGGCCCGTCCGGGCGACTCTTGGGCCCGATCAGAGCGCCTTCTGGACGGCGTGCTCGAACAGCAGCGTCGCCTCCGCATCGTACACGCGCGCCGTGAAGGTTCCCTCTACGATCTCGATGTGGAAGAAGCCGAGTGTGTCGCCCTGCTGGAACAGCGCTTCGTTGCGCTCTTCGTTGGCCAGGGAACGGGTCTTGGCGCCGGCGCCGCTGACGATGAACTGTGTTGCGCCGCAGGAGTCGGTGGCGTTGAGCCACTGCAGGTCGTGGTCGTGCCCGCTCAGGATGAAATCCACCTTGCCGCACAGGTGCTGTTCGTAGAATTCCTTGATGTAGAACCCGCTGGCCGGGTGCGGCACTTGCTGGCTGCCCGTGACGGGCTCGTAGTTGTGCCCCTCGTAGTTGCCCGCATCGCCGTGCTCGCCATTGGAGATGTACGGGTGGTGGGCGACGGCGATCTTCCAGGTGCCGTTTGCTTGCTCCATGGCCTCCTGGATCCATTGCTCCTGCGCATCCTGGGCTTGGTCCCAGGCGCCGGGCTGGATGTTGCGGTACATCAGGGTGTTCGAGTCCAGGCCGAGGAAGCTGACGTTGCCTTCGTCGAACGCATAGTACCGCGCCGGCAGCTGCCACTTCTCGCTGGTGCGGTTCTCACGGTAGTGGTAGGCAACTTGGACGTTGCCGGCTTCCCACCAGTGGCCGATGCCAGGGTCTTGGCCATGGTAGCCCGTCGAGGGGTCGTACGAGTTGTCATGGTTTCCAAGCACCATGTAGAATGGCATGCTCAGGTTCGCGTAGGGGATCTCGAACTTGGTTTCGAATTGCGGGTCGTACTCGTTGGCCGCCCCCGATTCGTAGATGTTGTCGCCGAGGGCCACAGCAAAGTCGCAGCCCCGCGCGGCGCAAACCTGCTCCACGGCTGCCGCGACCTGGAATTGTCCTTCCTTGCCGGTGCCTGTGTCGCCAAAGGCGATGAAGCGGATGCCAAGGGGCGCGGAGGCGTTGGCCGGTTCGGGCGTCGGCTCAGGCGTGGGTTCAGGGCTCGGTTCGACGGTCGGTTCGGGCGTCATTTCCGGTTCAGGAGCGTCGCCACCGAAGCAGCCGGCGAGCATCGGAATCAGGACCAGAAGAGCCCAGCGCATGAGTCACGGATGGCGTGCCTCCAAAGATGTTTCTGGGTGGGGCAAAAGGTCCATTTGGGGGTCCGGCCGCGTCCATGGGCCGGCCAACGGACGTTGCCGATCGTCCCTTGCGAAGGCATCCGGCCTGGAAGGAAGATGGTCGGCCGATGGCGTCAGGGCAATCTTGCCCTCCGAAGGCCTTGGGCCTCCATCGAGGAAGATTGTGCGCCTACGGCTTCAACACGATCTTCCCGCCGCGTGGCGCCACGCTCGGTCGATTGCCTTCGGCCTACGGCCTCAGGACAATCTTCCCTTCCGAAGGCCTTCGGCCTCCGTCGAGGAACATCGTGCTTCTGCCTACGGCTTCAGCACGATCTTCCCAAAATGACCCGCCTTGGCCATGTGGTCCTGCGCGGCCTGGACGTCTTCCAGGGGGTGGACAGAGTCCACAAAGACGCGCAGCTTTCCTTCCTTCCACATCTCCACTGCGTCGAGGAGGTCTTGCGGGATGCCCATGGTGCTGCCGAGGATCGTCAGCTGCTTCCAGAAGACGTTGCGGATGTCGGTCTCGCCGATG
>JBFKLD010000195.1:0-2654 GCA_041630755.1 Thermoplasmatota archaeon | reverse complement strand
GGCAATGGCGAGGTGCTGAGCATGCCTCCGGTCATCAATGCCGCCCGCACGGCCGTCACCGCCGAAACGCGGGACATTCTCATCGATGTCACGGGAACCGATGCGGCCAGCGTCCGCCGCACCGTGGCCCTTCTTGCCTCCGGCTTCGCAGACCGGGGCGGATCCATCGAATCCTGTGTCGTTCACGACGCCAGTGGCACATGGACGTGCCCGGACCTGCGGGCCCATGAACACGTGGTGCAGACCGAAGACGTCCAGCAAGCCCTCGGGGTCCGGTTGGATGCCGACGCGATCGCGGGCGCGTTGCGCCGCATGGGCCACGATGCCCAAGCCTTCGACACGCAAGTGCTTGCGCAGGTTCCGGCCTGGCGCTTTGACATCCTGCACCCCGTGGACCTCATCGAAGACGTGGCCATCGGTCACGGCTACGAGAATTTCCCGGGAGAGCTTCCCACCCAGAGCACCATCGCGTCCGCGCTGCCCATCCAGGGGCTGGAAGACCGTGCCCGGGCCCTGCTCGTGGGCCACGGCATGCACGAAGTGCGCACGCTCACGCTCAGCAACCCCGCCGACCAATGGACGCACTGGGGGGAAGCGGCCGGCGACGCGGTCAAGGTGGCCAATCCGGTGCTCGAGGAGCAGACGCATCTGCGCGTCAAGCTCGCACCGAGTCTTCTTCGCGTGCTGGCAGCCAACCGCCACCGCAGCCTCCCCCAGCGCATCTTTGAGGCCGGATACGTCGTCAAGCCCGGGCTCGACGGCTATGGAAACCGCATGCACCTCGCCGTCGTCGAGCAGGATGCTCGCACGGGCTTCAGCGACATCAAAGGCCTCGCGGAGGCTCTGCAGCGGGATCTTGGCATCGATGTCGCGCTTGCGGCTGCAGACGTGCCCGGCTTCATTGCCGGGCGCGCGGGCACCATCCACTTAGGGGAGCAGATCATCGGGTCCTTTGGAGAGCTGCACCCGGACACCATCGTGGCCTTCGGCCTCGCCGCTGCGACGACGGTGCTGGAGATGGACCTTGAGGCCTGCCTGTGAACCGCGACGCGCTCGTGGCCAAGCTGGACGAAGAGCTGGATTCTGCCGCGTTCGACGACGGGCAAGAAAATGGCCTTCAGATCGAGGGCAAGCAGGAGGTCCAGAAGGTTGCCACGGCCGTCAGTGTCAGCATGGAGGTCCTCGACGCGGCCATCGCCTGGGGTGCCGATTCGCTTCTGAGCCACCACGGCTTGCTGTGGAAGAATCAGCCTCTGCATGTGCGCGGTGTCCGCCGGGCCAGGCTTGCGCGCATCCTCGGCGCGCAGCTGAACCTCCTGAGCTACCACTTGCCCCTGGACGCGCACCCCGTCCACGGCAACAATGCCGCGCTTGCCGACGTCGCGGACTGCGCCGCCCAGCCAGGATTCCCGTACAAGGGAACGCCCATCGGCATGGTGGGCACGATGGACCCGCAGCCGTTCGATGATTGGCTGCAGGCATTCCGCACCCGTCTTACCGACGGCGTCACGGTGGACACGGGCCCGTTCCAAGTGTGGGACTTTGGCCCGGAGACCGTCGCCTCGGCAGGATTCGTCAGTGGAGCCGCGCCGTACCTGGTCCAGGATGCGATTGACATGGGTCTGGACGTCTACGTCACCGGCGAAGCGACGGAGGGCATCTACCACTTGGCGAAGGAAGCCGGCATCCACGTCATCGCGGGGGGCCATTACTTGACCGAGCGCTTGGGCGTCCAGCGCCTTGGCGCCTGGCTGGAAGGACACGGACTCGAGACGCGCTTCTTCGACGTCGACACGCGCGCTTAGCGCAGCGCTTCGACCACGCGCTTGGCCACTTCTTCCGGCATGCCCGGTATGGCCGCGATGTCTTCGACGGATGCCGCGCGCAACCCTTCCATGCCGGCGAAGGCCTGCATGAGCTGGCGGCGGCGCGTCGGGCCGATGCCGGGCACGTCGTCCAGGGGAGACTTCACCACGGCCTCCTTGGCCTTGCGGCGCACCTGCGTGATGCCAAACCGGTGCGCTTCGTCACGCACGCGCTGCAGAAGCTGCAGCCCCGGGTGGTCGCGTGGCAGTTTGATCGCATGCAGCCGACCCGGAACAAACAGTTCCTCCTCGCGCTTGGCGATGCTCACGAGCGGAATGTCTGCGCCCGCCTCGCGCACGGCCCGCTTGGCCGCATCGAGCTGGCCGCGCCCGCCATCGATCAAGATCAAGTCTGGGAAACGGCCCTCATCCATGAGGCGCCGCACGCGCCGGCCGACCGCTTCCTCCATCGCCCCAAAATCATCGATCTCGCGCCCGGCTCCGCGGGACGCAGCTGTCCCTGCCGCGACGGCATCTTCGCCGACGGTGCGCATGCGGAATGTGCGGTAGCCAGACTTGTCGGGTTCGCCGTCTTGGAAACGCACCATGGCTGCCCGTGTGTGGCTGCCGGCTTGGTGGCTGATGTCGAATCCTTCGATGATGCGGGGCAGCACCTCAAGCCCAAGCGCTTCCTTGAGTGCCTCGACGCTCCCCATGCCGCGCCGCTTCGATTGCTCCATCTCTTGGTCCATCCGAAGGCGGGCATTCTCCTCGGCCACGTCGAGCCAGCGCTTCTTCTCGCCCCGCTGGGGGGCCTCCACGGAAACCGGCCCTCCGCGCAAAAGCCGC
>JBFKLD010000194.1:0-2656 GCA_041630755.1 Thermoplasmatota archaeon | reverse complement strand
GGGTCGTCAACCGAGAGGCAAGCGGTCCATCCCACGTCACCGTCACAGGGCCTTCGATGATGGCGTTCTGGGATCCCGTCATCTCCATCGTCGTCGCGTTGTACGGGTAGAAGGCGAACATGGGCAGAACCGTCTCCCAGAATGCCAACGAGCAGCCGGTGTCGCAGCTCTGGAAACGAACGACCTGCTGATGTGCGTCCAGGTAGGTGGTGCCCCCTTGTGCTTCCAGCTTCGAGACCTCCATGAGCGACCCGGAGCCATCCCGGATGAGATGGGGGCCACTGTGCGTCAATTCCACATCGGTGGGCCCGTGGTAGGTGACGGACCATGTGTACGCCCTGAGAGCCTCAGGCGACGGCACCTCTTGCACAGGGGCGGCACATCCGGCAAGAAGGATGATGAAAACAACAGCCAGAACTCGCATCAGCATTGAAGCCCGCAGAGGCTTACTAAAAGCCGTTGGCCGCGTCGTTGAATCGTCCAGATGGAATCAAACTCACGCGGGGCGGTGCGCCCGCGTTGACCCTCCGCGCGGCCGTAGTGGTATTGCGCGACGCCCTCCCCTCGCAAATGAGGCCCCACTTTCCATCCGGAAACCGCTTTCGACTTGGAACCCTTCTTCCTACCTGTCCCCATGAAGGTCAAGGTCTCCGGCATGACATGCGCCAACTGCGTGCGGCACGTCGAACATGCGCTCGCGCGCGTGGACGGCGTCGAGGGCGTGGAAGTGAATCTTGCCACGGAGACCGCCACGATCACTGCCGCCTCGCCTCCCAGTGAGCGCGTCCTTCGCAAGGCCCTCAAATCGGCAGGCTACGGCTTGGGGGAGGCGGACGCCGCCCGAGACCGGCTGCGGCAGACATTGTGGGCGGCGGCATTGACGGTCCCTATCGTGGCGTACACGATGGTGTGGTTGCCGCTTGGCGGCCAGGTGGTGCCTTTTGATGGCTGGATCGTGTGGGCATTGGCGACGCCGGTTCAGTTTGGCCCCGGCTTGGTGTTCTACAAAGGCGCTTGGCGAGCGGCGCGCAACCGCAGCGCAACCATGGACACTCTCGTGGCGTTGGGCACCACGGCGGCGTACATGTTGTCGGTGGGCTTGGTGCTCACGGGTGCGCACGCGCATGCGACGTACTTCGAAACGGCCGCCGTCATCATCACACTCATCGGGCTTGGCAAGTATTTCGAGGAGCGGGCCAAGAAGAATGCCCGCGAAGGCTTGCGGGCCCTGCTGGAGCTTGGCGCCCGCGAAGCGACGCTGGAATCCGGCGACGTGGTGGCCGTGGAGGACGTGAAGTTGGGCGATCGCCTGCGCGTCAAGCCGGGCGAGAAGGTGCCGGTGGACGGCCGCGTCGTGGAGGGCACGGCGTACGTGGACGAGGCGATGGTGACGGGGGAGCCAGACCCAGTGAAGAAGGCGCCCGGCGACGATGTGATCGGCGCCACCATCAGCCAGGGCGGGTTCGTGATGGAGGCCACGGCCGTCGGGGAGGACACCACACTTCAGCAGATTGTCCGGCTCGTCGAAGAGGCCAACGCGAAGAAGGCGCCCCTTCAGCGCATCGCCGACCGCGTGAGCGGCGTCTTTGTGCCTGTGGTCATCGTGCTTGCCGTGGGCGCGGGCTTGTTCTGGTACCTGATCGGCAGCGGCATCTGGCCGACGCCCGTGGCCAGGCACATCTTCGCGCTTCTGGTGGCAGTGAGCGTGGTGGTCATCTCGTGCCCGTGCGCGCTTGGCCTCGCCACGCCGATGGCGATCATGGTCGGCACCGCCGCCGGCGCGAAGAAGGGCATCCTGATCAAAGGCGGTGAGGCGCTGGAGCGCGTCAAGGACGTGGACATCGTGGTGCTGGACAAGACCGGCACCGTGACGGAGGGCAGACCGCGGGTGACCAGGGCCGACACGCGCGGCAGTCTGGATGCCGACTTCGTGCTGGCTTTGGTGGCTGCCGTGGAGCAGCAAAGCGAGCATCCGTTGGCGCGCGCCATTGTGGACCACGTGCAAGAAAAGGGCATCACGGTTCCCGTTGCGCGCGACTTCGAGGTTGCCTCCGGCATGGGCGCCAAGGCGTTCGTGGACGGCACGGATGTGCTTGTTGGCAACCCGCGGTATCTGCGCGAGGCCGGCATCGAGAGCGAAGGAACGGTCGTCGCTGCAGTCGATGGCGAGTGGGTCGCAAGCTTCGAGGTGGAGGACCCGGTGAAGCCCAACGCCGGGGCCGCCGTGGCCAAGCTGAAGCAGCGTGGCATACGCGTGGTCATGCTGACTGGCGACCAAGAGCACAATGCGCGCAAAGTCGCGGCTGCCGTCGGCATCGAGGAGGTCACGGCGGGCGTGCTGCCGGGCGAAAAGGCGGAGCATGTGAAGCGCCTGCAGCAAGGCGGCGTGGTGGCGATGGTGGGCGATGGCATCAACGACGCACCGGCGCTCGCCCAGGCGGACGTGGGGGTTGCCATCGGCACGGGCACAGACGTGGCGAAGGAGACAGGCGACATTGTGCTTGTGAAAGGAGATCTTGGCGCCGCGGTGGAGGCGCTGGATCTGGGCCGCAAGACGGTGCGCACGATCCATCAGAATCTTGGCTGGGCCCTGGGGTACAATGTGGCGCTCATCCCGGTGGCCATGGGTGTTCTCTACCCGGCGACGGGATGGACG
>JBFKLD010000193.1:0-2669 GCA_041630755.1 Thermoplasmatota archaeon | reverse complement strand
GGTCTGCTGCGCGTGGTTACGGATTGGCCGGACGGCTCAACCCCAAGGACCGCGAACGCGTCACGCGCGCCTTGCACGACGTGGTTGAGGGGGCCACGATCCGCGAGATGCCGGCCCGGCTGAAGCGCGGCTCAAAGAGTGTGGACGTGGCGCTCACCATGGCTGGATTCCACGACCCAGAAGGCCGCCTGGCGGGCGTGGTCGTGCAAGTGCGCGACATGCGCACCGAAATGGAAGCGCGGCGCATCCAGGAGGAAGTGCTTGCCCTCGACAAGGTGAACCAGTTCAAGACCGAATTCATCAACACCGCCAGCCACGAGCTGCGCACACCACTCACGCCGATCCGCATCCAATTGCAGATTCTCCACAAGCGGGGCAAGCTCTCCGAGGAGGATGCCCGCAGCATCGGGATCATCGAACGCAACATGCGACGTCTTAGCGACCTCGTGGATGATGTGTTTGCAGCGGCAAAGCTGCAAAGTGGCGACATGCCTTTCGAGCCGATCGACACCGACGTAGACACCCTGATCCAAGAGACCGCCGAGGTGTTCAAGCCCCAATGTGAAGAGCGGGAGATATCACTGCAGGCGCACAGCACCGTCGGCCACACGCTGCCGGCGGACCCGGCCCGCATCACGCAGGTGCTGACCAACCTGCTCAGCAACGCCATCAAGTTCACCCCTGCCGGGGGGACCATCGAGATCCATGGGCACAGCGATGGCGCCCACGCCATCATCGAGGTCGTGGATTCTGGCCCTGGCGTCCCGGAGGACAAGGCGAACCAATTGTTCCAGCCGTTCTCGCAGGCGCACGGCGCCGGCGGACCCGACGGGACGGGGCTTGGACTCTACATCAGCCACGGCATCGTGGCGCTGCACGGGGGCACGATCCGGTTGGCGCACAAGAAGGAAGGAGAGGGAGCGAGGTTTGTGGTGACGTTGCCGCTGCGGCAGCGCCCGAAGCGTCCGGAACGTCCTCAGATGAACCAGCCGCAGGTGCCAACGCCGCCGGTGGGCTCCTCGCCTTCGTAGACCAGGTCGAAACTCATCGTCGCCGACTGGGCAACAGGCATCGACCCCTCCAAGGGTGTGTAGTACGCCACGAACACGGCATCTTCGCCAGTGAGCGTGCCGAATTCGAGGATCACGGGGCTTGAGCCAGTGCCGGTGTAGGCGTCCTCTTCCACACCCCACACGTCGATTCCCATCGTGGGGGTGGTGCCCATGTCATCCCATGCGAGGGTGACGGTGCCGTTGACGATGCTGTCGATGTTGTCGATGAAGACGCAGTTGGTCTTCGTGCCGCCAATGGTGATCCCCGGCGTGTTCGGATTGATGACTAGATTGAACGATTCGGTGAATTGCAGAAGCTCCTCCGGCACATCCACCTCCGCAGGAACTTCGAGGTCATCCACAGGGGCATCCAGGCAGCCCGCAAGGGCAAACGCAACGAGAAGGATCAGCAAGCGCATGCCCGCAAGAGCACGCACCGTTGCTAAAGGGATTGTGGCACGCTTGGCGTGGAGGGAGAAGGGGAAAGGAGGCGCGACGGGGATCCTCAGAGGAATTCCATGCCGCCGGCGGAGCCGCTTGCGACCTTCTTGACCGCAGTCTGACCCAGCTGCTCGGAGAGGCGGTCGTAGTACTTGACGACCTCATCCGTGACACTGCTGCGGACGGTGCGAAGGGCTTCTTCGAAGTGGTTCTTCGACACCGCGCGCGCCTTCTTGTCTTCGCGCAGGGCGATGATGGCGGCTTCGCGGCACAGCGCCTCGATGTCGGCACCGACGTAGCCCTTCGTGAGCTTGGCAAGCTCATCCAGGTCCACATCCTTGGCCAGGGGCATGCCGTCGCTGTGCACGGCGAGGATGGCGCGGCGCGCTTCCTCGTCCGGCGCACTGACCTTGATGAGGCGGTCGAAGCGACCCGCGCGAAGCAGGCCGTTGTCGATGATGTCCGGGCGGTTGGTGGCGCCGATGACGACCACATCTTCCATGCCTTCCATGCCGTCGATGCTGGTCAGGAGCTGGTTCACGATGCTTTCCGTGACGTGGCTGCCTTCGTAGGCGCCACGGCGGGGAGCGATGGAATCGATCTCGTCCAGGAACACGATGCTGGGCGCGCTCTGCTTGGCCTTCTTGAAGATCTCGCGGACCGCCTTCTCGGATTCGCCGACCCACTTGCTGAGGATCTCGGGGCCCTTGACACTGAGGAAATTGGCGCCCGATTCGTTGGCCACGGCCTTCGCCAGAAGCGTCTTGCCGGTGCCCGGCGGGCCGTACAGCAGGATGCCGCGCGGGGGCTTGATGCCCATGCGCTCGAACGCTTCGGGGTCTTCCAGCGGCCATTCGACAGCCTCCTTGAGCTGCTGCTTGACTTCGCTGAGGCCGCCGACGCTCTCCCACGTGGTGGTGGGCACTTCGACGAGGAATTCGCGCAGAGCACTGGGGTCCACGACCTTCATGGCTTCCTTGAAGTCGTCCATGATGACGCACATGCGCTCGAGGATTTCGGCCGGAACGCCCGGATGGTCGTCGACCGTAAACCGCAGGTAATAACGGCCGGCAACAGCGGCGTGCTCTCCCATCGTGACACGAGCTTCCTGCTTCGACCACAATTGCAGGGTATGGAAGGTCAGTCGCGTGCGTCCAACCGCCGTATCGATCAAGT
>JBFKLD010000192.1:0-2670 GCA_041630755.1 Thermoplasmatota archaeon | reverse complement strand
GTTGGCGTGCAAGCCGAAGGTGCGCTTGGGCACGGTGTCTGGCGGCATCACCACATTGGGCCGCGTCGGCTCGTCGATGTAGTCGGTCTCCAGCATGAAGCGGCCCGACGGGTCCTTGGCAAGCGCCTTGCGGATGTTGCTGCGGCCAGCGATGACGCTGGGGATGAGGCCGTGGTGCTCACCTTCGGCCACAAGCGGGCCGCAGTAGTGCTTGATGACCTTGTCGCGGCGCAGCCCGGCATCGTCGGCCATGCCCGCAAATTCCGCCATCGTGGCTGCCTCCGTGTGCTCCGTGTGGAGCATGATCGGCACACCCGCATCCGCCGCGACGGCCATGCCGTGGCGAAGCAGCGCATTGAGGTTCTCCTGCACCTCCGTCTCAACATCAAAGTGCGCCCGGCCAACCTCCCCCAAGCAGTGGCCTCGGCCATCGGCCAGCATCGCCCCCGCCGCGTCGTAGCACCCCCGACCGTAGTCCATGGCCGCGTCCCAGCCCTTGGCTTCGGCGACCTTCATGATCTCCAGCGGGTACGGACCGATGGCGCTCCAGACGGTCAAGCCCTCGTTGCGGATCACTTCCGAGAAGGCCAGGTGGTCGTCGCAGGTCTTGACGAAGTCCTCCACCGTCGTGGGATACGTCGGCAAGCGGACATGGGCGATGCTTGTGCCACCTGCGGCCATGAATTTGCGCACGGCATCCAATCCGAGCCACCCGTCGGGCTTGCAATGGAAGTGGTTGTCATGGCAAGGGAGGTCCACGGGGCGGGCACTGCGCCACCCCACAAGACACCTTGCGGTCATTTTTTCCCGCGCTCCGCGGTGGGCGCAGCATGAAGTCCATCCTTGTGGCCCTCGCCTTCGTGAGCCTGGCCCTCGCTGGCTGCACCGGCACCCCCGCCAACGAATACGCCACGCCTGCCCAGGACGACCAGGGCCGGTACGTGATCAAGATGCTGCCCAGCAACCAGTTCGAACCCAAGAAGGCGCAAGTGCCCGCGGGCGCCACGGTGGTCTGGATGAACGAGGGCGGCAACCACAACACCGAGAACGGCGGCGGCCTGTGGGCAAGCCCCGTGAACAACGAGCCCGAGAACTTCGAATACACGTTCAACGAAGTGGGCGAATACCCGTACCACTGCAAGCCCCATGAGAGCCTCGGCATGACGGGCGTCATCAAGGTCGTCTAGACTTTGTCCTTTTATGCGGCCTCCCGGTGGGCCGCCCGATGAGCGTCGCCGATGCTCCCCGCAAGTACGCCCCGGATGCCATGGAACAAGAGGTGCTCGCGTTCTGGCGCGCGCACGACGTCTTCCGCCAGCAAGTGGACGCCGGGCGCAAGCGGTACCTGGAAAGCGGCGACCCCAAGCACAAGTTCGTCTTCCTTGAAGGCCCGCCGACGGCCAACGGCATGCCGCACCCGGGCCACGTCCTGACCCGGACGCTCAAGGATTCCGTCAACCGCTTCCACGCCATGCATGGCAAGTGGGTGCCCCGGAAGGCCGGGTGGGACTGCCACGGCCTGCCCGTCGAGATCGAAGTCCAGAAAGAGCTGGGCATCGAGCACGTGGAGCAGATCGAAGAGTACGGCGTCGAACCGTTTCTGGCCAAGTGCAAGGAATCGGTGTTCCGCTACAAGGGCGAATGGGAGAAGATGTCCGAACGCGTGGGCATGTGGGTGGACTTCGATGACCCGTACGTGACCATGGATGACGGCTACATCGAAAGCGTCTGGTGGAGCCTCAAGCGCCTCTTCGACCAAGGCCTGCTCGTCAAGTCCTACAAGGTCGTCCCGTACAGCCCCGTGACGGGCACCACGTACAGCAGCCACGAGGTGGCCCAGGGCTACAAGGACGTCGTCGACACCTCGGTGTTCGCCAAGTTCCACCTCAAGAACGACCCCGACAACGCCCGCATCCTCAGCTGGACCACGACGCCGTGGACGCTTCCGGGCAACGTGGCACTCGCCGTTGGCCCCGACATCGACTACGTCAAGGTCCGCGTCACGGAAACCTCCGACAAGGCGCACGCCAAGCAAGGCGAAGTGCTCATCGTCGCAAAGCCGCTCATGAAGACGGCCCTTCGCAACCACTCGGAGACCATTGCCGAGATGAAGGGAAGCGAGCTTGTCGGCATGGAATACGAGCCGCTCTTCCCCGGCGCCATTGATCCCGAAGGCGACGCCCCCTGGGACATCGACGCCAGCAAGACCTGGACCATCCTTCCCGCCGACTGGGTCACCACCGAAGACGGCACCGGCGTCGTGCACACCGCCGTCATGTACGGTGAAGACGACTTCAACCTCGGCCAAGATCTCGGCTTGCCCGCCCAGCACACCGTCGGACTCGACGGAAAATTCGTGGACACCGTGCCTTCGGTGGCCGGCATGTTCGTCAAGGACGACGCCACGGAGAAGGCCATCTTCGCGCACCTCCAAGGCCGCGACATGGTCTACCGCAGCGAAGAATACGAGCACAGCTACCCCCACTGCTGGCGCACCGACACGCCGCTTCTGTACTACGCCATGGAATCCTGGTACGTGCGCATGAGCCTGCTGCGCGACCAATTGCTGGCAAACAACGACCAGATCAACTGGGTGCCCGAGACCATCAAGGAAGGCCGCATGGGCGACTGGCTCCGGAACGTCAAGGACTGGGCCTTCAGCCGCAACCG
>JBFKLD010000191.1:0-2704 GCA_041630755.1 Thermoplasmatota archaeon | reverse complement strand
CACGCATGCCCCGAGCAAGTCCGGAGGGCGTACTAAACCGACTAGACCACACGTTGGCCTTACTCTCGGAAATCCATTTACTCCTTTCGCCGTGGTTCCAATCTATCGAGGGTGATGATATCGAGGATGAAGGTGCCGAGGAGGATGCCGAGGAGGTTGGCGGCGATGTCGCCGAGTTCGAAGGCGCGGCCGGGGATGATGGCGTGGAGGCCTTCGAAGAGGAAGGCGCTGGCGATGAGGGGTGCCATGAGGGTGCGGAGTTTCCAGAAGAGTCCGAGGCCTCCGGTGAGGCCGGCGTAGAGGAGCACGTGGCCGATCTTGTCGCCTCCGGGGGAGGGCGGCGCGACGGGGGCAATCTGGACGGCCAGGAAGAACGCGATGGCGATGATGGCGAGGCCCAGCCGGTGCACGGTGGCTTGATGCTTGTCCTATGAGAACGCTTTTCCCCCTGACTCCGAGTGGTCGGCCGTGGAGGAGTACGAGGAGATCACCCTCGCCGACATTGTGCGGACCTTGGGCAAGCGGAAGCTGGTCCTTGGGACGGTGTTCCTCCTTGTGGTCTTGGCGGGTGTGGCGGTGACAGTGTTCACGCCTGCGGAGTACGAGTCCACGACGACGCTTGTGCCGTTGGAGCATGGCGACATCATCAAGAATTGGCTGGATAGCCGCCACGCGGCGGAGTTGGTGGCCACGAGCTTGGGCGACCCGTTGGTGTCGGAGCTGTTTCCGGACCAGTGGAATGCGGCCAGCCAGTCCTGGATTGGCGAGCCTCCCGCTCTGGAAGACGTTGGACGGGCGCTCAGTGAGCGCACGAGCGTGGAATACCGGTTGGACCGGAACACGAACGACCGCTTCCTGGCCCTGACGGTCACGATGACGGATCCGCTTCTGGCGCGGGACGTGGCCAATGCCTTCGTGGCGACCCTGAACACGCTGCGCCCGGAGCTGGAAGAGATCACGCAGCAAGAAGCGTTCGACCAATACTATGACGGCTCGAACCAGCAAGAAGCGGAGCGCCGGGCAGAAGTGACTGCGAAGCAGAAGGACTACTGGCTGGTTCTGGACAAGGCGAACACGCCGCAGGACCAAAGCAGCCCCAACGTGATGCTGAACCTTGCCCTCAGCGTCGTGCTTGGCCTGATGCTGGCCGTCTTCATGGTGTTCTTTGTGGAGTGGATGCAAAACTACCGTGCCGAAGCCAAGCCTGTCGAGGTTCCGGCACCCGTGGAAGTGGAGTCCAAGCCGGCCGAGAAGCGGCGCTATTCCTGACGGAAACTGACGACCGCCAGGGCCAGCACTCCAAGAAGAAGCACTTGTGCACGCACGGCGATGTCGCTGGCCACAAGCACCGTGCTCCATGGACCGACGAGAAGCGGGACCATGAGAAGAAGCACGACGGGCAATGCCCAGACTTGCCGCGGCACGTCACCGCCAAGCTCGACGAAGAGCGGGATCCAGGCGAGCGCGGCCGCGGGCAAGGCAGCAAAGCTCCGGATGTCTTGCAGTCCCTGCACATCCACGAAGACCAGCAGCAAGATCGGGGCCAGCAGTGCGCCGAGCAAACGGGCGGGCCGGCTTCCCACTCCGAGGCCCAGCCACACGAAGAGCAAGAAAGCAAGGCCTGCGGGGATCAGGTGAGCCCCGCCAAGCCACGCCATGGGCGCCGCGAGGATGCCCAGCCATCTCAGACCGCGCATCGTGCCACCTCCCGCACCAGTTCATCTTCTTGCCCCGGGTAGGCCACCAACAGCGGCACCTTATGGCCGCGAAGGCTCTTTTCGAGCCTTGCACGGCGGGCGCGCGCCTCGTGCAGGTCCTCCATCACGGGACCGGCTGATTGCTTCGTGACGTGATGCGCGCCAGTGGCGGGAATGACAACGATGAGCTTGTGGCCCATGCGCTCAAGGCGTGCCACGGCCACTTGGACGCGCCGAGGATTGACTTCGCCGTCCATGATGGCCACCACGAAGCTTGGGTCCGCGTTGCGCATGGCCCCCAAGGCGCTGTCCAGGGACGGCGCCGCGGGCAGGTGGGCCAGCGGCGCCACGTTTCGAAGGAATGCTTGCTCGTCCCGCGTCACGGTTCGGTCAAGATCCGTCGTGAGGCGGATCGCCTCGGCACCTTCCACGGAGGGCAGGCGGCCAAGGTGATCCATCAGTGCCTGCAGCGATGTGCGCGTCGAGGCGTCGCCCACCACGTGGACGCCGCGCTCATGGAACGCGACCAGTCCGGCGCTCACGCCGGCGCCTTGGGCTGCCCCGGCGATCCCTGCCGCGATGCGTGAGGCAGTGCGGATCTTCGGCACACGCGCGGGCCGGCGCATGCTGCGGGTGGCATCGAGGAAGATGATGAACCGGCGCGGCGCTGCGCGGTCCCGTTCGCGGGCATGCAATTGACCGGTGCGGCTCGTGACGCGCCAGTCAATGTCCCGGATGCGGTCCGCGGGCGTGTAGGGGCGAAGCATCCGCACCTCGGGCAAGGCCTCGGTTGCCAGCGGGGATTTGACGATCTGCTGCACCGTGAAGCGCCGACCCTGGCGCCGGCCGCGCTCGGCGAAGGCGGCTTCGGGCCGGGCGCGCGTGCGGGCGGACGCAGGCACATGGACGCGCTGCTGCCAGAGCCCCCAGGTGTCCACGGCCTGCACGAGCACAGTGCTCCACTGGATCTCGCCCGGTGCCGCGACCTCGTAGGTAGCCCGCAGCGT
>JBFKLD010000190.1:0-2757 GCA_041630755.1 Thermoplasmatota archaeon | reverse complement strand
TCTGATGGCGTCTGGCTCTCGTACGCCTCCGGTCCGGCCATTCCGGTGGACGATGCCGTGGTCTGGATCAGTGCCGATGGCTACGCGGAGAAGATTCCGCTGGCGGACCTATCGTCCAACTTCGGCGACGGCTACTGGCACGCCGGCGAAGACGTGTGCATCGTTGGCGGTGCCTGCTATTTGTCGGACGCAGACAGCGTCCGCGTGCGCGTCGTCGTGGACGGCACCCTCGTCTTCGAGCGCGAACGCCAAGTCTTCATCCCTGGCGTCGCCCCGAGTGGCGACTTGACCATCTGCCACAAGCCCGGCACGCCTGCTGAGAAGACGAAGACGATTCCGCAGAGCGCATGGGGGGGCCACGAAGGGCACGGCGACACGCTCGGCGCTTGCTAGCCCCGGCCCCAACCTTCTTTTTCCATTCTCCGTGGAGGAGCCGTGGCGGACCGCACCCTCGGGCAGCACTTGTGGCGACTCTTCCCCTTCGTCAAACCCTACAAGGCACGGGTCACGGTGGGCTTGCTCACCAATGGCGCGGCACGCTTCTTCGACCTGATGCCGATGCTTCTGATCGGCTTGTTCGTCGATGCCATCGCGAAAGCGGGCGACCTGTCGGCGATCGGCTTGGACATGGTGATCTGGTACGGTGCCGCCGTGTTTGCCACGTTCATAGGCCTCGCCATCTTCCAAACGACCAGCGACTACGCCTGGGACACCCTTGCCCAACGCGTGCGGCACGACTTGCGCGTCGTCCTCTACGGCCACTTGCAGCGCCTCGACATCCCGTACTACGAGAACCGCCAGACGGGCGACTTGATGGCCGTCCTCTCCAACGATGTGGACAACCTGGAGAACTTCCTCGCCGACGCCACGACAAGCATCGTCCGCATGGTCGTGACCTTCCTGGGTGTCTACGGCATCCTCCTTTGGCTCGATTGGCGGCTCGCGCTCCTTCTGTTCGCCCCGCTTCCGTTTGCGGTGCTCGCCGTGCGCTTCTTTGCCACGCGCGTCCAACCCCAGTACCGCCGCAGCCGGCAAGCCGTGGGCGCCATGAACAGCATCCTTGAGAACAACATCAGCGGCATGCCCGTCATCCAGGCCTACACCGCCGAAGCGCAGCAGGCCAAGCGCATGGAGGCCATGAGTGGCGAATACCGGGACGCCGCCGTGGCCGCGGCTCGCGAAAAGGCGCGCTTCATCCCCCTCATCTACATCATCGCCGGCGTGGCCTTTGGCGGCCTCATCGCGGGCGGCGGCTACATGGTGGCCACCAACATGGGGCCCAGCCTCGGCGACTACGTCGCGTTCGTCCTGTTCGCGACCCGCCTGATCATGCCGCTTTTCATCCTGGGCATGCTCATCAACCAGATCCAGCGCAGCGAAGCCAGCGCCAAGCGCGTCATGGACCTCCTGGACACCCATCCGAGCATCCAGGACAAGCCGGGCGCCATCGATCTGCACAAGCCCCCGACAAGCATCGGCTTCGACGAGGTGCAGTTTGCCTACGGTGACACGCCCGTCCTCAATGGCGTGAGCTTCCGCATCGATCAAGGCCATGTCCTCGGCGTCGTGGGGCACACCGGAGCGGGCAAGTCCACGATCCTGAAGCTGCTGCTGCGCTACTACGAGCCCAACCAGGGACGCATCTTGGTGGACGGCGAGAACCTGTCGGCGCTCAAGCTGGCATCGTACCGCCAATACATCGGCTACGTGAGCCAAGAAGCGTTCCTGTTCAGCGGCACCGTGCGCGAGAACATCATGCTGGGGACCCCCGAGGCCACCCACGAACAAGTCGAAGAAGCCGCACGCGTGGCTGGCGCTGACGAATTCATCGCCAACCTGCCCGATGGCTTTGACACCGTGGTGGGCGAGCGGGGCATGAAGCTCTCCGGTGGGCAGCGCCAGCGCATCAACCTCGCGCGGGCCGTTCTGCGCAACCCCGCCATCTTGATCTTGGACGAAGCCACCAGTGCCGTGGACACGCGAACCGAGGAATTGATCCAGAAGAACCTGCACGCCTACCGCACCGGCCGCATCACCATCGCCGTGGCGCACCGCTTGAGCACCGTGCGGCAGGCCGATGAGATCATGGTCCTCGTGGACGGCTGCGTCGTCGAGCGCGGCAGCCACGACCGCTTGGTCGAGCAGGATGGCGTCTACGCAGGCCTCTGGAACGTGCAAAGCGGCGCCGCCTGAGCCGCCAGTCATTTCCGAAGAGGTCATGGACCCCTTCGCGGATTGGGGTTCGTGGCCAACCACACGGTCGAGCCATCACCGGCGCCACAACCGCCCGCACCGCTGCCCACCAAGGAGCCGCCAGGCTTCTTCGAACGCTACACGGGCGTCTTCGAATGGGGCGGTGCCAAAGAGCTCCTGCTGGACTTGGCGCTCTTCATGCTCATCCTCGCCCTGGGCTACCTTCTGGGGCGATTCTTGCGGTGGGGCTACCACCGCGCCAACCCGCAAGCGCCAACCAGCGGGCAATTGCTGCTTGGCAAGTTCCTCCAATTCGGCCTCATCCTCATGGCCCTCGGGTTTGGATTGACGCGCATCTACGGCGTCGACCTCGTTGGCTTGCTGGCCGCCCTCGGCATCGTGTCGCTCGCGCTCGGCTTCGGGTTGCAAAACACTGTGGCCAACCTCGCCGCAGGTGTCGGCCTGACGCTTGACAAGCCGTTTGACGTCGGCGACCGCATCCGTGTCGGCCAAACCTGGGGTGACGTCGAAACGATCGGCCTGCGCAGCACCCGCATCGCGACG
>JBFKLD010000189.1:0-2824 GCA_041630755.1 Thermoplasmatota archaeon | reverse complement strand
GGCACATGGACGCGCTGCTGCCAGAGCCCCCAGGTGTCCACGGCCTGCACGAGCACAGTGCTCCACTGGATCTCGCCCGGTGCCGCGACCTCGTAGGTAGCCCGCAGCGTGGCGCGCGTGCGCCCGGGTTGGCCCTCGCAATGCAGCAGCCGGGCACCCGAGGGCGGCTCCTCGATGATCTGGAGCGGCACCGGACTGTCCGCCTCGACGGTCACTTCGACATCAAACGGCGCATCGGAGGCCACGAGGGGAGACACAGTGCGCGTGGCTCGGACATGCCCAAGGCGCACAGTGCGCCGGGCGCCGTCGAGAAAGGCAACGAGCACCAAACCCCCCAGAGCCGGGCCGATTGAGCCGACGACAAATCCCACAGCGAACAACCCCAAGGCGACGAGCCCGACGATGGCCCCGAGCGCGGTGGGCCTCATGGCGCGATGGGGACCTGCGCGTTCTCGAGGATCTCGTCAATGATCGCTTCCATGGCCACGTCTTGGACTTCCGCGTCGGCCGTGAGCATCATGCGGTGGCGCAGCACCGGGACGGCGAGCTCCTTGACATCGTCCGGGATGACGAACCAGCGACCTTCGAGCACCGCGTGCGCGCGTGCTGCTTGGAGCAAGTGTTCGCTGCCGCGCGGGCTTGCGCCGTACTCGAGCGCCGGGTGGTCGCGCGTCGCGCGCACGATGTCCAGCAAGTACGCCTGCACATCCGGATGGACCTTCACGTGCTGGATGGCGGCTTGCAATAGGGCCGGCAATTCCTTGAGCGGCGCCACGTCCTCGCGCTGCCCCTGCAGCCGGCCGGCAATCAGGGCAGCCTCCGTGGCGCGGTCTGGGTAGTCAATGACTGTGTGGACCATGAACCGGTCGCGTTCGGCTTCCGGCAGCGGGTAGACGCCTTCGGTCTCGATGGGGTTCTTCGTGGCAATGACAAAAAACGGCTGCGGGACCTTGTACGTGGTGCCCTCGATCGTGACCTGGCCTTCTTGCATGACTTCCAGCAGAGACGACTGCGTGCGAGGCGGCGTGCGGTTCAATTCGTCAGCCAGAAGCACGTTGGTGAACACCGGGCCCTTGCGGACGGCGAACTCTCCGGTGCGCTGGTCGAAGAACGTGTGCCCCGTGATGTCCGCCGGCATCAGATCGGGGGTGAGCTGGATGCGCCGGAACGAGAGGCCCGTCACGCGGCTGAAGGCGTTGGCCAAGGTGGTCTTGCCGACACCGGGCACGCCCTCGATGAGCGCGTGGCCCTTCGCCGCGAGCGCGATGAACAGAAGCGAGATCGCCCCCTCCTGGCCATGCACTTCGCGGCCGATCAAGCCGCGGGCTTCGGCAAGGCGGTCTTGGAGGTAATCCATGCGGGGGCGGCGCTGCTCCACGTGCGCAGACACAGGTGCGCCCTCAAGAACCGTCCGGAAGTTCGTCAAGCACCGGGTCATGCGCCGGACGGCGCGGCGGGCGCGGCTGCTTGCGCTCCACGCGCACGCCAAGCGCCACGAAGGCCGCCGCCACGAACACGACCAAGGAAAGGCCGGTTGCGAGGACCGGGGCTCCGCCGCTCATGATGGCCGTGGCACCGATGGGGTCGCTGCGGGAGCGATGCCCCTCGTCCACGACGATGGTGCGGCCGGCACCGAGCCAAGCCACCAGGACATCTGCAGCGTCCTTGCTGACCTCCTGGGTGAACAGGTCCGGGTCGCCGACGACGATCAATTCGCCACGCCCCACGGGGACGCGCATCGCCAGCGGCCATGCATCCATCGGTTCATCAAGGTCCGGCTCCAGATCGTTGTCCGTGTCAAGCCACGAAAAGGGATGCGTGGCCAGCAAGAGTTCGCCGCTTCCAGTCACGGCATGGGGGCGGCTCAGAATTGTTTCCGGCACGAAGCTGTAGCTTTCCGCAATCGGCCAAGCAGGGTTCTTCGCGTAGCTCGTCGAGAACACTCCTGCGTCCATGATGTCCGCCGGCACGCGCGTGAGAAGAGAACGCGCGCTTCCCGTGCTGTCGGCCACGATGGCGCGTCCGCCTTCTTGCAGGAAATCCCGGAAGGCGACCGCTTCGGCATCCGTGTAGCCAAGCCGTGGGCCCACGACGAGGACCGCTTGCCCAGGGTCCGCCTGGAAGGGTCCGTGCGCGACGGTGTACGTGCCCAGTGCGTCCCCCCAGTGTGCCAGCCCCGTGGGCCCGTCATTGTAGATGCTGTACGGCGCATCTTGGCTTGCCAGCGGGGGACTCCACACAAGAAGCCCCACGAGGACCAGCAAGACGGCCGCGAAGGTGGCTTTCATGCGCCCCCCAGGCGCTTCCAGAAGCGCCTTGCAAGTTCGCGGCCGCGCGCGGCCAGCGGGGCAGGCATGGGTTGCTCGCCGTAGCGGACGCGCTCAAAGTCGCGTGCCAGCGGGAGCATCCCTTCGACGCGCTTGGCGGCCTCGCGTGCCGTGGCGCCCCGAGGGGCAAGGCCAGCGTTCACCAGCCAAGAAACAAGATGCGCGAATGCCGCCACAAATGCGCGCGGCCACGCGACCGTTGGTGGCGCAGGCAGGGGTAGAATCTCCGGCTCACGCTTGCGGCCGGACAGGTAAAGATCCAACACGATGAACGCGATCAAAACGGCGGCCAAGCCGAGCATGCCAGCGGTAGGCACGCCGGGACGGTCGGGGCCGATGCCCACGCCGGCGCCTCGCGACGGCCCATACCAGATGCCCTTCTCCAGCATGTCCCACAAGCCGTCGCCGGCCGTGGCCACAGGAACGTGGACAGTGACCGTGTGCACGGCCCTCGCAGGCAGGTGTCGCGGACCGCCGGGATGCGTGGCCTCCACGCG
>JBFKLD010000188.1:0-2829 GCA_041630755.1 Thermoplasmatota archaeon | reverse complement strand
GTCCTCGTACTCGAAGGGACCCAGGAAACCACTGTCCTGCATCACCTTGAGCACGCGGCCAACGAGCTTGCTGGCGGGCGTGATGGTAGCTTCGGTCTTGCCGGAACGCTCTGCGTTGCGGATGACCGTCAGTGCGTCTGCGAGAGGATCGTTTTGCATCTTAGGTCACCTAGCTGTATTTCTTGAACCCGAGGTCGCGGGCGTTCGATCGGAAGCATTGGCGGCACAGGTTGATGTGGTACCGGCGGACGAGGCCACGCTTGCGGCCGCAGTTGCGGCAGCCTTCGTAGATGCCCTTCCAGTGCTGGCGTTCTTTCACAATGAGCGTCATGCTCCGAGTACCTCCATGTTGAACTTCTCTTGCAAGAAGGCCTTGGCCTCCTCACGGGTCACGCGGTGGCGCGGGGGCACCTTGCGGGCAAGGAGCCGGCGGCGCTTGATGCGGTGACCGGGCTTTTCGAGCGTGATGCACACGTCCATGCCGTACACACCAATCTCGGGGTCGTAGCGTTCGCCTTCGAAGTTCGTGTGGTCGGTCACGCCAAACTGCAGGTTGCCCTGGTTGTCGAAACTCCACTCGTAGATCTTGTTCAGGCGCGTGTAGAGGGCACGGCGGACGAATGCTTCCGCCGCTTCACCGCGCAGGGTCGTCTTGCAGCCGATGGCCATGCCAGGGCGGACGCCAAGGTCGCGGTTGTTGACCTTGCCGAACGTGCGCACGGGTTGGGCGCCGGTCAGCTTGGTCAGGACTTTCTCTGCCTTCTCGAGGCGTTCGCCACCGTCGCCGACACCGATGTTGACGGTGACCTTGGCGATGCGGGGCTGCGTCATCGGGTTAGACAACGGTGCTCACCTCCACCTTCGGAAGCGCGTCCTTGTCGCCGATGGGGAAGGCGTAGGGCTTCACGGTCGTGAAGGTGACTTCGCCGTCCTTGAGGTGGACCAGGTTGGCCTTGTGGCTGCGCGTGGTCTCGAGCGTGGCGATGGGGGCCACTTCGCCAGCATGGCGACCGCCGGTCACGAGGACGGTCTCGCCCTCGGCCAGCTTGTGGTGGCCCATGATCTTCTGGCTCGGAAGCTCCAAGCGCAGCACGTCGCCGGTCTTGTAGTCGTCCTTCTTGACGAGCAGGTTGCGGCCGTCGTGCAGGTTGAGCTGGGTCTTGCCGCCCTTGACGGTCGTCTTGCCGTTGATCTGGCAGAACTTCCAGGTGGCGTCCTTCTCGGTGACTTCGGCAAAGCGCATGCGGGCCTTGTCGTCGATGACGACGCGCCAGGCCTGCTTCAGCTTCGGGACGTGGATGACGTCCATGAAGCCGACGGCGAACTTGTAGTCCTTGACGATGCGGCCGTCCACCATGACGTCGCCGTTGCCGATGGCCTTGCGGGCTTCACGGTTGGTGCGGCTGACACCGAGGTAGTCGCGCATCACGGTGCTCAGAGGCAGCGCGCGTTGCAGGCCGTGCGCACCGGGCGCCGGCTTGGTCGTGTAAACGTTGGTCTTGCGCCCGATGGTCCACGTGCGGGGCGCGGCCAGGCGCTTCAGGTGGTAACTCATTGGGAGGCCTCCTTCGCGGTCTCTTCAAGCTTGGTGCGGCGGCGCGCGTCCTCGAGGTTCAGCTTCTCGATGAGGAGGTTGCTGGCGTCGAGGGGGTAGGCGACGTCGGTGCCGTCAGCCTTCTTGTGGGTGACGCCTTCGACGATGACCTTGCGGCTCTTGGTGTCCACGGAGACGACCTTGCCGGTCTCTCCCTTGAACGTGCCACGGAGGATCTTCACTTCGTCGCCGGTAGCCACGGGGAGGCTGCGGCGGTTGTACTTCAGAAGCAGGTCTTCAGCCAGGTGGCTGGCGATCTGCTTTCGGCGGACATGGGCAGGCGCGGAGTAGAGCGCCTTGCGCTGCTTTCGGGGTTGCTTCGAACTCATGAATCCACCTCAGACAATCGTGTTCGCGGTCGCGCTGATGCGCGGCCAGCGCTGGGCGGCTTCCCGGGCGACGGGGCCCTTGATCTGGCTACCCTTGACTTCGCCGTCATCCTGGTTGATGATCACACAGGCGTTGTCCTCGAAGACCACCGTCGTGCCATCGGCGCGCTTGAACGGGCGGCGCTGGCGGACGATGACGGCCTGCAGGATCTGACGGCGCATCTCGGGGGTCCCCTTCTTGACGGAGACGGTGATCAAGTCACCGACGCCGGCGGCGGGGTAGCGGCGGTGGGTGCCGCCAAGCTTCGGGACCATGATGATCTCGACGATCTTGGCACCCGTGTTGTCGACGCAGTCAAGGCGGGCTCCCTTGGGGAGGCCACGGGTGACGCTGCCGGGGATGCCGCGCATCTACGCGTCCTCCGTCCGGTTCTCGACGACCACGAAGGTCACGGTCTTGCTCACGGGCCGGCACTCTGCGATCGTCACTTCGTCACCGACTTTGACGTCGATGTTGGAGGGGACGTGGGCAGAGTAGCGGCTGGTGCGCTTCTCGTACCGTTGGTACTTCTGGACCTTGCGTTGGTGGGTCTTCTCGACGACCACGGTGTCCTGCATCTTGGCGGACACCACTTTGCCCACAACGGTGAGGCCACGCACGGGCAAGCTGCCGTTGAACGGGTTCAGCTTGTCACCGGGCGCCGGCTCCCGCTTGGGGGTGCGGACGTCAATGCCGATATCACGGATTTCGCTCATGGAAAGTGCTCCTGCGGATGGATGCGGGGTAAGCCGAGGCTTTCCCACTCCTTAGCACGAGGGAGGTAACGTCAACCCACGTGCGGCCCCCCGCCTGGGGCAATTTGGAACGGCGGTGTCCCGGAGGACAGGACCCGCTGAGGCGCGCTT
>JBFKLD010000187.1:0-2841 GCA_041630755.1 Thermoplasmatota archaeon | reverse complement strand
GATGATGGCAAGCGCTACTACTGTGTCAACAGCGCGTGCCAGAAGCACAAGAAGCGCGCCACCAAGCACACGCGCCGGGGCCGCCCGCAAAAGGGCAGCTTCGTCTACTTCCGCTGCCCGCGCTGCAGCAGCCGCAGCGTGGACATGCACCTGCTGAGCAACCGGTACACGTGCCGGAATTGCAAATACGTCTGGGAACGCTGAGCTACTCGACGATCTGGCCGTCCTTGGTCGGAGGGCAGAGCCACCAGACGAACTCCTCGGCATCCTTCCACGGGTCGCCAGGCTCGACCGTGCAATGCACGTGGATCGTGCCGAGGGGCTGCTGCCCGACGGGGAAGCTGATGCGCTCGGCCACCGCCGCCTGCTTGTCCAAGTGGAACTCCGTCTCCAGCTCGCGCATCTTCGCCTCGGCTTGCCCGCGGAAGGTGTCGATGATGCGAAGCTCCCAGATGCGCTGCCGCAGCGGCTCCGGGTTGGTGCATGTCACCCGCACCGCATCTGCAGCGCGCTCCACCTCGCCAGGGAAGAATGCCTTCGTGGCTTGCTCCACCCGCTCCATGTCCTCGGTGGCGTAAACGGGGCTTGAGACGACGATGCGCACACGATGCGCAGGAATTCCACCTACTTGGGGGCAATCCCTAAGCCTCGAGGCGGCCTCGATGGCTTGATGGCGGACGACCGGCCCAGCGTGGACCGTTACTTCATGGAGATGACGCATCTCGTCAAGACGCGCGGCACGTGCCCGCGCCGCCAAGTCGGAGCACTCATCGTCAAGGACAAGCACGTCCTCACAACAGGGTACAATGGAGCCCCCAAAGGGTTCCCTCACCCGATCGACACAGGGTGCATCCGCGACGAACTGAAGATCGCCTCCGGCACCATGGCGGATGTCTGCCCCTGCCTGCACGCCGAGCAGAACGCCATCATCCAAGCAGCCAACTTCGGCGTCGGCATCGCGGGATCCACCATTTACTGCACCACGCAACCTTGCACCCAATGCAGCCGCATGATCGCCAACGCCGGCATCACGCGCGTCGTGTTCCATGAAGAATACGCCGACCCGTTGAGCATTGGATTGCTGACCACGGCGGGCGTCGAACTTTGGCAATGGGACGGCGAACAAGCCGTCCCCTACACCAAGATCAACACCTGGGAAGAAGCCCAGGACAAGCTGCGGGCTGAGTGGAGCGAAGGCAAGCACTTGCCCATGGCTGGCCAGGCACGCGAAGCCGTGGCTCCCTCGGCTGCAGTGACCGCTCCGGCTCCGGAAGCGGCGGAACCGGCAGCCGCGGTACCGGAAGCTGCGAAACCGGAAGCGGCGCCAACGCTCTTCGCGGCAGACCCCGCCCCGGAAAGCGAGCTCGAATTTGGCGACGAAGTCGAGGCCGCGGGCGAAGCTGCCGGCATCCGCGACCTGAGTGCGGACCCGCGGCGCGAAGAGCTCATCCGCAAGCTCGCCGAAGAGCGCGTCAAGCGCGACTTGAAAGACTAAGCGAGCCGGTCAAGAAGCTCGGCGAACCGGGCCTTGAACACATCCAGCGAGCTGTCGTTGACGACCATCTCGTCTGCCATCGCGATCGTGCGTGCGATGCCCCAGCCAAGCTCACGCGCGTCCCGCTCCTTCAGCACTTCCACGTCGGTCGAGTCATCGTCGCGGGCGCGGCGCACCATGCGTCCATGGCGCTCATCGGGATCGGTGTGGATGGCCACGAGCAGAAAGTCATCGCCCAGTTGCGCGCGGAAGGTTTCGACCTCCTCATTGTTGCGCACGCCATCGATGAGCACCAGATCTGAATCGGCTGCAAGCTCCCGCACGCGCTCCACGGTGCGGATGCTCCAGACGTCTTTGCCGTGGCTCTCGCGCATCGCATTGGCGACCTTGCCAACGTTGCTGGCATCGCGGGGCAATCCTTGCCGCTCGACCTCTTCCCAGATCAAGTCGCCCATGCGCACGACGGGCAAGCCGCGCTCCTTGGCAACCGCCATGGCTTCCGACTTGCCGCTGCCGGGCATGCCCGTGACACCGATGACTTTCACAAGGCGGGCCAGGCAGCCCCCGCATTTGACGGGCGCGGTCAGCCGAACTTGATCTGCGGAGCGCCCTTGCCGGGCAGCTTGATCTGGTCCAAATCCGGCGGCACACCCACGCTGCTGTAGCCTGCGTCCACGTACAGGTTCTGGGCCGTGATGCCGCTGGCAAGGTCCGAGAGCAAGAAGTAGGCGGTCTTGGCCACGTCCTGCTGCGTCACGTTGCGCTTCAGGGGGGCGCTGTGGGCCATCCAATCCAGGATGTTGTCGAATCCGGGCACGCCGCTTGCAGCCAGCGTCCGGATCGGTCCGGCGCTGATGGCGTTGACGCGGATCTTCTTCTCTCCCATGTTGACGGCCAGCTCGCGCACCAATTCCTGGAGCGCAGCCTTTGCGGTGCCCATGATGCGGTAGCCCGGAACGATGCGGTCGCCGCCGAGGTACGTGAGCGCCACGACGCTTCCGCCCTCGTTCATGCGGGGCAGCGCGTGGCGGCACAGGCGGATCAGGCTGTAGGCACTGACGCCCATCGCGACGTTGTAGTCCTCTTCGTTCGTCTTGATGACGTCGTCTTGGAGGGCGGTCGCGGGGGCGAAGCCGATGCAGTGGACCATCATGTCGTACTGGCCCTGAATCTGGCCGAAGAACGTCTCGACGGACTCCTCTGTCGCCACGTCGCATTCCTTCCAGTCTTCGATCCAAGGCGTGTCCTTGAAGAGCTGCATCACGCGGCTCAGGAAGCGCTTCTGGTAGCCCATGGTCACCGTGGCGCCGTGGGCGGCCAGCTCCTGGGCGATGGCCCATGCGATG
>JBFKLD010000186.1:0-2844 GCA_041630755.1 Thermoplasmatota archaeon | reverse complement strand
TGGAGCCCCTGTCGAAGGTGGCGCGCGTCATCGCCGTGGACCACGTCGGCTTTGGCCGCAGCGACCACCCGGAGCTTGATTACTACAGCCTCGACAAGCACATCGAGAACCTCGAGGAGTTTTGCGACAAGCTGCGCCTCAAGCACGTGGTCCCCGTTGTGCAAGACTGGGGTGGCCCCATCGGCCTCGGGTGGGCCACGCGCAACCGCGAGAAGTTGGCAGGTTTGGTCATCATGAACACGTGGGCCTTCACGAGCACTCCCGCAAAGCTCCCGTGGTGGTTCCGTTTGATGGCCGGGCCTTTCGGGCACTTGACCCTCCGGCGCATGAATCTCTTCGTCGAGAAGATCATCCCCGAAACATGCGTGAACGAGATTCCGGAATCGGTCATGGAAGGGTACCGTCATCCGTTTCCCAACGTCCGCAGCCGCGCAGGGATCCTGGCGTTCCCGCGCATGATCCCGACGCATCCAGGGCACCCGGATTGGGATACCCTGACTGCCATCGAGGATGCGCTTCCTTCCTTGGACGTGCCTGCGCAGATCTTGTGGGCTGTCCACGATCCGGCGTTTGGCAAGGGCAACGCGCACATGTTCCATGAGCTGCTGCCCAAGGCGTTGGCGCCCGAGTGGTTCAACGCGGGCCACTACTTGCAGGAAGATGTGCCAGAAGAGCTGGTGCCGCGCATCCGGGACTTCGCGCGGGCGCTCTAGAAGATCCGTGCAAGGTACTGGCCGGTGAATTCGACCGTGTAGCGGCCGCCTTCTTGGCCGCGGTCGCCAAATGCGTCATCGTCGGGCGCACTGGCGGTGACGATGCCTGTGCTGCCGTCGTCGCTTCGGGTGCCGGTCCACAGGAGGTGGCTTCCGTCCGCGAGCTGGGTGATGTGGGCGAATGTGTGCGTGGCCGTCGTGTTCTGCTGGAGGACGCGCGCATCGAACACGTAATCGCCGGCGCGGATGGTGGATTCCTCGATGGGGCCGACCATGGTGCCCGTGGCGTTCCAGGTGCCGTTGTACGTGTCGTAGCCGGCCACGCGCCAGAGGGCGGGGAAGTTGTCGTCTGCTCCGATCATGCGCACGAGGTAGCCGTACGCATCCGCCGTGACGGGCTCTTCGAGCGTCGGGGCTTCGATGTCGATGAAGACCTTGCCCAAGATGGTGCCATTGGTCTCGGCGGTCGGGCTTGTGTAGCTTTGGCAGCTGTACAGTTCGGTCACCAGCGTGCCTTGCCCCGTCGGTCCGGTGGGGCCCATGGTTTCCTTGGCCGTGACATTGGGCGGAAGCACGGCTTGCAGCTCGTCCAGGCTCGGGTGGGCGACAGATTGCGTCCCGTGGCAGCCGTGGAAGTTGAAATCCACGAGCAAGTCGAAGCGGTGCAGAGGCTCGGGGGTCGGCCGCGGTGTCGGTGTCGGTGTCGGCTCAGGCTCAACGACCTCGGGCGCGCCGCAGCCGGCAAGCAGGATGAGAAGGACCACGAGGACGCGCACGGATTCAGGATTCCGCTTGCGCGTTTTGAGCCTGTTCCTCGAACAGCTGCTCGACGACTTCCCAGACCGTGCGGATGTGGGGGATGGTGATGCTGCCGCCGACGACGAGGGCCACATTGAGGGCATCCAGCAATTCCTCCTTCGTCCATCCCGCTTGGACGGCTTGATCGCAGTGGTACGCGATGCAGTCGTTGCATCGCAGCACCGTGCTTGCCACGAGTCCGAGAAGCTCCTTGGTCTTCCCGTCGAGGGCTCCGTCACGGTACGCGGCGGAGTCGAGGGCGAAAAAGCGCTTCAGGTCGCGGTGGTCTTCCTTGAGCAAGTTGTCCGTCTTGCGCTGGCGTTCGGCGCGGAAAGTGTGCAGGTCCATGGCGCCGCACCGAAGCAAGCCGGCTATGTGCTTGTCGGCCATGGGCGTCCCATGGAACACGGCGCGTGGCGCAAGCCATGGTGGCGCAATGACTGGCTCATCCTGGTGATCGGGATCCTGAGCATCGCGTTGGTGTATCTGGCCGAGATGCGCGCCATTCCGGACCGCTTCATGGCGCTCGCCTTGGGGCTTGACTTGGCGTTCATCATGGTGTTCTTCGTGGATTGGATGCTCCACATCCGCGAATCGGCCGACCCTTGGCGCACCTTCCGCCGCACCTGGTGGAAGCTCCTGGGCATGGTGCCGCTGCTGGTTGCCAACTTCGCGTTCCTTCGGTTGATCCGCCTTGTGCGCATCTTCACGGTGCTGCAAGAGATCCCGGCGATCCGCAAGGGCGTGCTGCGCTTTGCCGACCGCATTGATACCCAGACGGTGGGGCAGCTTGCCCTCGCCAGCGGGGGCATCACGCTTCTGGGCTCGGTGCTTGTCTGGTTGGCCGAACGCGCGTCCAATCCGCGCTTGGCCGATTTCAGTGAAGCATTCTGGTGGGCCGTGGTGACCGTCACCACGGTTGGCTATGGAGACATCGTTCCCATCACGCGCATTGGTCGCCTCGTGGCCGTTTTCTTGATGGTGACCGGCATTGGCACCATCGGGTTGCTGGCAAGCCAAGTGAGCATGGGCTTCCTGAAGAAGGAAGAAGAGGAGCAAGCCCGCGAGGCGGCCGAGAAGGGGGCGCCGGATTCGGTGGCGGCGCAGCTGAGCTTGCTGGCCGGCCTTCGCGAGGATGGGGCCCTTGACGAGGAGGAATTCCAGGCCGCGAAGAAGAAGGTGCTAGAGGGATAGCACGAACAGGGCCTGCGCGGCGTAGTACATGGGCAAGCCCCAGAGGCGGTTGCGGAGCCCGGGCGCGATGAAGCGGTTGCGGGCCACGGCCAGGTCGGACAAGTAGAACAATCCCGCCGCAACAAGCAGTCGCATGGGG
>JBFKLD010000185.1:0-2873 GCA_041630755.1 Thermoplasmatota archaeon | reverse complement strand
TGCCATTCGTGCCAAACAGGCCCATGCGGGCGCGACCTGCTGCCGGGCTTTGAAGGAACCGCTGCGCGTCCGCATCGCGCCAAGAGGCACTGCGCGTCTGAGCGACAACCTGAAAAGCGCTGGGGGCCACATTCCCTTGTGGCTGTCCCAAGCCGGGCATTTGTCGCCGTCGTCGTCTTCGGACTGATCACGGTGCTGGTGACCTTGCCCGTGACGATCCTCCTGCTGGGTGCGTATTCGCCCGCCCCCACGGCTCCGTGGCAGCTGGCCGCCCCGCAAGAGGACACCAACTGGGGGCCCCGGATCTTCTTCAGCTTGGCCACGGTGTTGAGCTTTGTCTTGCTGGGCGTCTCCTGGCGGGCTCTGCTTCAGGGTGCGCGTCGCGATGCGGCTAGGCGCAAGCGGCGCGAGGAGCTCAAAGAGCAGCTGCGTGAATACCAAGCGGTCGTGAAGCGCAACCAGTAGCCGCGAGGGCTACCGTTTGCGCTGCGTCCATGCACGGGCAGGCACCCGGGCATAGAGCTGCTCCAGCTCGTCGGGCACCTTCTCCACGGCGACGGGGATCACTTCCTCGTCCTTCACGTGCCAGAAATAGCCGCGCAGCAGCTGACCGTCCTTGACGTACTCCTCGCGGCGCACCTCCAAGATCTGTTCATCTTGGAGGTCATAGAACACCTGGCGAAGGTCCTTGTCGAGCTGCTCATCCTCGACTTCGTCCCGCCCCTGGAAGGCGCTCTCGACCGTGTGGGCCACGGCAAGCGCGTCATCCTTGAGCATCCGCAACTTGTTGCGGAGGCGGTCTGCCAGGTTCATTCTGTGAGGAAAAACTCCTGACGGGGTTAAATCGCTTATGGTTGCGACGTCGTACGAATGTGCCTGCGCGCGGCATCGACAGACACGTTTCCTTCCTGGACCATGGCCGCTGCAACGCGATCCACCTCCGCTCCCGTGGCTCCGGCTTGCATCGCGATGTTGCGGGCGTGCAGGCTCATGTGGCCGCGTTGGATGCCCTCCGTTGCCAAAGCGCGAAGCGCCGCCAGGTTCTGCGCAAGCCCCACGCTCGCGACGATGCCGGCCAAGCGCTTGGCGTCGGGCCTGCCCAGCACAGCCAAGCACGCCCTGGCGGTGGGGTGCAAGCGCGTGACGCCGCCCACCGTGCCTACGCTCATCGGGAGGGTCAAGCGGGCTTCCAGGCCCTGGGATGTCTTGCGCACGCGGGTCAGGCCTCGGTAGGTCCCGTCGCGGGCGGCGTAGGCATGGGCTCCCGCCTCCACAGCGCGCCAATCGTTTCCTGTGGCGATCAGCACGGGGTCAATGCCGTTCATGATGCCCTTGTTGTGCGTGGCGGCACGGTAAGGGTCTGCGAGGGCAAACTCGTTGGCTGCCACCATGGCGTCCATGACGTCTTCGGCCACGGCAGTGTGCGGGATTGTGCAGGTGGCGGTGGCCATGCGCTCCGTGCTCAAGTTGCTCAGGATGCGCAGGCCGATGGACCCGCCAGTGGCTTCGGCCAGCCACGGGGCTGCGGCTTCTGCCAGGGTGTTGACGACGTTGGCTCCCATGGCGTCCCGCGTGTCCACGTGGAGATGGGCCACGATGCGGTCGCCCACGACGCGGGTCGAGATCGCGCGCATGCCTCCTCCACGGGCGACCATCGAGGGCACGAGGGCGTCCAGCTCCGCCATCCAACGCGGCGCATGGGTGCGGACGGCTTCCTCTGCGGCATGCTTGTCCGGCACGTCGCGCAGCTCCACTTGGCCGATGGTCACAGGCTCCGTGACCTCCGTCGCGAATCCCCCTCCGGCGCGGGCCAGCTTTGCTCCGTTGCTTGCGGCCGCGATGACGCTGCTTTCTTCGATGGCCATCGGCACAACCACTTCCTCGCCATCCACGACGAAGTGCACTGCCAGGCCAAGCGGCAGGGGGAAGCTGCCGACGGCATTCTCGACGAAGCCATCGCAAAGGTCCATGCGCAGCACGCCGCGCAGAGCTTCTTGCTCCTCGTCGCTCAGATTGGCGTGCGCTTGGACGCGTGCGAGGCGTTCGTCGGGTGAGAGCCGGTGGAAGCCGCTCCAGGTCACGGCCGCGGCAAGTGGTCGCCCGCGTTTAGGCTGACCGGAGCGCTCAAGGCACGGCTGCCGCTGGACGGCGACGTGCCCGTCGTCACGTTTGACCGTCCGGACCTCTGCAAACTCATCGGCGAGGACATCCCCATGGAGACGCTCACCACGCGCATGCCCATGATCGGCGGCGACTTGGATGGCGTGGACGGCGAGAGCATCATCATCGAATGGTTCCCCGACCGGCCCGACCTGCTGACGCCGGAAGGAACCGCGCGCGCCGTGGCGGCCTTCTTTGGCATCCGTGAAGGGCTGCCCAGCTACACGGTGTCGGAGGGGGGCGACGTCTTGCACGTGGACGAAAGCGTCGCAACCGTGCGCCCGTACGCTGCCTTGTGCCGCGTTCGGGGCGTGCCCTTCAACGAGGCGCTTGTCAAATCCGTGGTGGATGCGCAGGAGAAGCTCACCCTGGCTCCGGGCCGGCGCCGCCGCAAGATCGCCATCGGCATCCACGACGCCACGGATGTCCATGGCCCGTTCACCTACACCACGATCGGGCGGGATGAGAAGCCGTTCGTGCCGCTGGCGGAAACCGAGGCCAAGACGCCGGGCGAGATTCTCGAGACCCACCCGAAGGGGCGCGAGTACGGCCACTTGGTCGGCGAGCGCGTTCCTGTGTTCTTGGATGGCAACGGCGACGTGCTGAGCATGCCTCCGGTCATCAATGCCGCCCGCACGGCCGTCACCGCCGAAACGCGGGACATTCTCATCGATGTCACGGGAACCGATGCGGCCAGCGTCCGCCGCACCGTG
>JBFKLD010000184.1:0-2898 GCA_041630755.1 Thermoplasmatota archaeon | reverse complement strand
TGCAGAAGACCTGGAGATCCAGGATGCCCTTGGTGCCAGGCGTTGGGCATACGAGGGCACATGGGTGCCCCACCCGGTGGTCCGCCTGACGACGACTCTGCCCGTGGCGGTGGCCGGAGATGCCGGGCGTGAGATCGTGCGCGCACGGTGGGGATTCAACATTGGCGGCAGGCCCATTGGAAATTGCCGCGACGACCGCCTCCAATCGTCGCGCATGTGGGCCAGCCTGCTCGGCAAGAGTCACGCATTGGTCTGCGCCACTGCCGTGTACGAGAAGGCCGATGTCGACGGCGCCAAGACGAGCCTCTGGTTCCGTCGCCGTGACGGGAACCCGATCGTGATGCCCGCATTGGTTGGGGAGCGGAACGTGAAGGGTGAATCCAGGCTTTGCTGTGCCATCGTGACGACGGAGCCCAACCCCTTCTTTGGCCAGTTCCACGGGCGGCAAGTGTGTGAAGTGGATCCAGCAGAAGCGGATGCGTGGATGGCCGCGGGCCAAGGCGACGCGGATGCGGCGATGGAGGTGCTTCGCGCGCCCGCGGAGGATGCATGGGAAGCGGTGCCCGTCGATGACCGCATCTTCAAGCCAGGCAGGATTGAGATGAACGACCTGATCGCGGTCGGGGACCCCATCCGATGAGGCATCTGTGGGAGCTGCTGGCCCTGATCGGCTCCGTCCTGCTCTGGTGGGCGGCTGAGTGGGCCGGCGTGAAGCTTTGGGTCGCCATCGGCCTTGGCGTGGGTTGGGTCGCCTACTTTGTGCGCCGCGGACACTGGCGTGCGTGGGGCTTCCGCATGGACACGCTGCGAGCCGGAGCGAAGCTCCACTTGGGCGCAGCACTGCTGGTGCTTGTGGCCATGGCCGCCTTCGCGGCGTGGCAGGGCACGCTCGCGATGCCTGTGGGTGCCGTGCTGGTGCTGTACCCGCTTTGGGCGATCGGGCAGCAGTTCATCTTGCAGCACGTCGTCATCGGAGCCGCGCGGGAGGTTGGGGTTCCCACGGCGTGGCTGCCATTGGTGGGAGCCGTCGGGTTTGGCGCAGCCCACGCCCCGGACCCTGGATTGATGGCCTTGACCGCGGCAGGTGGTGCACTGTGGACGTGGCTGTTTCTGCGCGTCCAGAACCTCTGGACTCTGGGCTTGGCACACGCCTTGGTGGGCACCGCGGCGTTCGGGTGGGTGCTCGGGCGGGACCCCGTGGACGAGTTTCCGATTTTGGCGAGCCTCACCTGAGGGGCTAAGTTCCTGGGGCGCCTTGTCCTCGCATGTGCGGGCGCATCGTCTGGGTGTGGGATGCCAAGACGCAGCAATTGGTCCAGCGGCTGGACGATGGCCGGTTGGACAAGGACGTGCGGCACGTCATGGAGAAGAACCGGTACAACGTGCCGCCCACGAGCCACCTTCCGGTGGCCGTGAAGGACGACGCGGAAACGCACTTTCGCGTGGCCCGGTGGGGCTTTCCGCTTGGGCAGAAGCCGGCGTTCAATGCCCGCATCGAATCCGCCTACGAATCGCCGATGTGGAAGGGCCTCATCGAGAAGCATCACTGTGTTCTGCCGGTGCGAGGATTCTATGAGTGGCGACGCCCCGAGCGCACCCCGCACTTTGTCGAACGGCCGGACAAGGAAGTGATGCTGCTTGCGGGCCTCGTCGGGGAGCGCGACGTGGACGGGCGCGACGGCGTGCGGCGCGAGCGTTGCTTCGCCATCGTCACGACGGGGCCCAGCAAGAGCATGGCTTTGCTGCATGACCGCATGCCCGTGATCCTCGACGAGGAGGATGTGGAGGATTGGCTTCTTGGACGGCACACGTTGGATCTGGCCGTCCCGTCGGAGGTGTCGTTCTACGAAGTCGGAAAGAAGGTCGGAAACACCCAGTTCGACGATCCTTGCCTCATGGATCCTGTGGCGTCGCAGAAGCGTCTTGGGGAACTCTGATGGCAGGCGTCATCGGTTTGCGTGGCCCCGACATCGAGAAGCGCGGCGCTTTGCGCGGATACAAAGTTGAGTGGGCCGACGCGGACCGCCCATTCGTGCGCCCGCACACGGGCCTGCCCGTGCTGACGCTTGTGGACGGAGATCCCGATGTCCACCGGCACGTGTTCGGGTTCAGCAAGCGCTTTTCATCATTCAACGCGCGCGACGACAAGCTCACCACCGGCAAGATGTGGAGCCGCATGTTCGGCCATGCCGGACACCATGGGGTGGCCCCCGTGTCCTACATCCTCGAGTGGGGAGACATTGGCAAGGGGAAGCAGCCATTTCGGATCGAGCGCGCAGACGGTGCCGCCATGTGCGTTCCGGCGCTCGTCGGGGGCTACTGGGAGGAGACGGGCAAGGATGCGTTTGCGCTGGTCACGATCGCCCCGAATGAATTCGTGGGCCGCTTCCACGACCGCATGATCGCGCAGCTGCAAGATGACCAACTGGACGTGTGGTTGCACCCGGATGCCCACACAGGTGCGCAGCTGATGGATTGCTTGGCCGCACCTTCCAATGACGAGCTTGTGGCGATCCCGATCAAGCACGACGCCGGGAAGGCGAAGTTCGATGACCCGGAGGCGTTGGCACCCATCGGTGAACCGATTGCGTGGGCGGATCTCCAGGGCAAGGGTCAGCAGGCGCTGTCATAGACGCGAACCTTGCCATCGGCCGCCGCGTTGGCCAATCCTTTGCCCCACGCCACTGAGTAGACGCCTTTGATGCCGGGTTCGTGGCTGTCTTGCTCGATGCCCTTCGGGTCCAAGATGCGCACGGCCCCGTCGTGGGCAACGGCGATGGTTCCATCGTCACGCAGAGCGCTCCAGAGGTATCCCTGGGCGCCGAGGGAAAAGGAGCGCACCAAGTCGGTGCCGTCCCACAGGTGCAATTGGCCGCTGGTGCCGGACGTGAGGTGGTA
>JBFKLD010000183.1:0-2935 GCA_041630755.1 Thermoplasmatota archaeon | reverse complement strand
CGACCCCGACGAACATCTCCACGAAGTCCGACCCGGACATCGAGAAGAAGGGTCGCCCGGCCTCGCCGGCGACGGCCTTGGCCAGGAGGGTCTTGCCGGTGCCAGGCAAGCCCGTCAGCAGCACACCCTTTGGGGGCTTGACGCCGAGGCGGCTGAACACTTCGGGCTTCGTGAGCGGATACTCGACCGTCTCGCGCACTTGCCGGATCACTTCGTCGAGGCCGCCGATGTCGGCGTAGCTGACGTCGGGCTTCTGGATGATCTCGCTCGCCCGGACGATGGGGTCGGCCCCGCTGGGAAGCAGGCCGACGACGGTGAGGTTGTTCTGGCTGAGGCTCACGCGCGAGCCCACGAGCACCTTCGCCTTGTCCACGAAGTCGGCCACAGGCACCACGAAGTTGGGCCCGGTGCTGGATTTGACGACCATGCGGCCATCAGGCAGGCGGTCCAAGACGTGCCCCACGATGAGGGGCGGGTGCTTGACCTTCTCGAGCTCGACTGTGAGGCGCTGGACCTCCTTCGTGAGGCTCCGGACTTCGTCGCGGAGGCACTTGATCTCGCTCTTGGCTTCGCGGTTCTCCTTGCGCAAGCTGGTGTTTCGACCTTCAAGGTCCTTGACCCGGCCCTTGAGGGCTTCGGGGTCGCTTGGCATCTTCGGAGACGGCACGGGGCAAGTCGTGTTCATAAGGGATGGGGCTTTAGGAGTTGTTGTCCGAGGACCCCCCATGGAATGCGAGATGTGCGGCAAGCAGATTGGCACCCGACGCTACATGGTCGATGGCACCGTGATGAACCTGGGCCAGTGCTGCAGCAAGTACGGCCAAGCCCTCGATGCGCCTGCCCCGCAAGGCAGCCGCGCAAGCGTCCAGCAAGGCCTGGAGCGGCGCGCGGTGCGCACGACCAGCAAGGACGTCTACAGCCAGGACGTCATGGACCTGGTGGACGACTACGGCACCCGCATCCGCAATGCCCGCGAGCGCAAGGGCTGGAGCCACGCCCAGCTTGGCGACCGCGTGAGCGCCCGCGTGCCCCAGCTTCACAAGATCGAGGCCAACCAGCTTCGCCCAAGCGATGACTTGGCCAAGCGCTTGGAGAAGCAGCTGGGCATCACCCTCTTCGAGAAGGTGGACGCCGGACCGGCAGCTGTGTCGGGCGTCAACAAGAAGGCCGGCAGCGGCATGACCTTGGGGGACATCCTCAAGGACGCCATGAAGAAGGACTGATGCGCCTCGGCACCATCGAGGAGGCCATCGCGTGCCTGCGCGGCGGCGGCCTGGCCTGCTTCCCGACCGAAACGCTCTGGAGCCTCAGCGCACGCGCCGACGACCCCGACGCGGTGAAGGCCGTCTTTGCGGCAAAGAAGCGTCCCGAAGGCGTGCCGTTGGCCATCGGCGTGGCCTCCTGGGAAGACGCGCGTGGATTCGTGGCGGACCTGCCGGATGCGCACGCCCTGGCGCGCCGGTTCCTGCCCGGACCTGTGAGCCTGGTCATGCCCCGCACCGACACGCGCTACGCCCACTGTGCACCGGGCTTCGACACGCTGAGCATCCGCGTCCCGGACCACCCAGCAGCCACCACCATCCTGGAAGCCTGCGGCCCCCTGGTGATGACCAGCGCCAACGAGCACGGCCACCCTGACCCGCGCACCGACCAGGAAGTGCTGCGGATGGAGGCCGACGGCATCGTGGTGCCGGGGCGCGTTCCCGGCACGGGCTCGACCGTTGTGGACGTCCAGAACAGGCGCATCCTGCGCGAAGGGATGATATCCCAGGCCGAGGTGGACGCGGCGTGGCTGTGATCGCTTCGGAAGAGGACTTCAACGCATGGATGGCCAGCGGCAAGGTGGCCGCCCAGGCCCTCCTGGTGGGTGCGGAGCTTTGCACCCCGGGGCGGCGCCTGCGTGACGTGGTCGAAGCCGTCGAGGCCCACATCCGCGACGCCGGTCTCGAGCCCGCATTCCCGTGCACGACCAGCCTCAACGCCTGCGCCGCCCACTTCACCCCAGCGCACGACGACACCACCGAGCTGCAAGACGGCGACCTTGTCAAGCTCGACTGTGGAGCAAGCCTCAACGGGGCGCTCTCCGACAACGCGATGACCATCGAGGTCGGCGGAGGCAAGGAGCACGAAGATCTGCGCAAGGCAAGCGAGGCGTGCCTCCAGGAAGCCATCAGCATCATCGGCCCGAACGTGAATCTGGGCGACGTGGGCGCCGCCATCGAGCTGACGGCCAAGGATTTCGGCTTCAAGACCATCCAGAACCTCACGGGCCACAGCCTCGAGACGTACAACTTGCACGCCGGGCTGACCGTGCCCAACGTCGGCATGCGCATCCACCGCCGCCCGCGCATCGGCGATGTCTTGGCGTGCGAGCCCTTCGTGACCGACGGCCAGGCGGGGCGCGTCGAGAACTCCGGCCCGGGCAACATCTACCACTTCCAACGCAGCCGCCCACAGCGTCTGCCCTCAACGAAGCAGCTTCTGGGAGCGATCCAAAAGCGCCACCCGAAGCTGCCGTTTGCGGAGCGCTGGCTGGAGGACGCGATTCCGCCCCACAAGCTGGGCTTCAACCTCAACCAGCTCCAGAAGGCCGCACTCATCAAGCACTACCCGGCGCTCAGCGAGGCAAGCGGCGGCATGGTGAGCCAGACGGAAGCCACGCTCATCATCACCGAGGATGGATGCGTCGTGGCCACGGACCCAAACGGCCCCGCGGACGTCTAGTCTTCTTCTTCGTACTTGCAGTCCGGGCAGAACCGGATCACGAAGCGGCCTTCGACGCGGTACTTCAGGGACGTGCCGCACTTCGGGCAGACGTGCTTCTTGACACCGGCACGCAAAACGGTGTCCGTGTCGTCGAAGTCGTCGTTGAAAAGCTCCTCATCGGAGGATTCGTCGTGGTCATCGAACATGATGAACGCGCGGCGGACCCTGG
>JBFKLD010000182.1:0-2955 GCA_041630755.1 Thermoplasmatota archaeon | reverse complement strand
TGCCCGCCGCCAACGCGGCCCTTGTCGGGTTCTTTGTGGCGCCGGTTCTCGTCCTCCTGGCGCTCCGGCTCGAGGGTCCGCCCCGGCCCCAAACGCGGCTCAAGCACGCCAGCATCGCCGGCATCCACGCCGCCGTGCTGCTGATCATCACCGGCATGGCCGCCCAAGCGTTTGCCGTCGAAGCGGAAGGAGAGGTCCAACTGGGGCAACGACTGGAGGCCGGCGACTGGGGGCTCATCTACACGGGAAGCACCACCGTCGGGCAGGTCTTCGCAGACGAGGTGCGGCCAGCGTTCACCGTGGAGCGGACGCGGGAGCTTGGCAGCGTGGAGAGCTTGCTGTACTGGGAGCCGCAGACCGCGAGCCATTACCCGCTTCCCGCGACGCTGCGCACCTGGAACGCGGATGCCTACTGGAACGTCAACGCCGTGTGCGTGGGCACCATCGAATCCTGCGAATGGGTGAACGTCTTCCAGAGCGGACCCCGGATCCGCGCCGACGCAGAGGTGGCCAAAGTGGATGTCAGGTTCGAAGTCATCCCCGGGGTCGGCCTTGTCTGGACCGGCGTCACCCTGCTCGTCGTCTTCCTCGGCCTGCTCATTCTTGCGGAGCCGACCAATCCACGAACCAGCTCACGCGCGCCCCGCGCTCCGCTGCCACCGTGAAGGTCCACTCCCCCTTGAGCGGGTCGTCAAAGCGCAACGTGACTGCGCTGCCATCCCCCGTCGGTCCCGCGTCCAGCACCGCACCGGTTTCGGCGCCCGCGGGGTCGATCACCGTCAGGCGCGCAATGTCCAGAGGCAACGCCGGATCGAGGCGCAGGGTCATGGCAAATTCATCCACGTCCACTTCGAAGGTGTGCGTGGTGGATTCGCCGACGCCAAGCACCCCCTGGGCGTGCCCTCCAAAGACGTCCTCGTCGAGCACAGGAAAGGGCACCACGCGCCCGTCTTGCACCGCCACGGGCTCCGCGTCTGAGTGGACAAGCCAGATGGCTCCATCCTCTTCCGGCTCGGAATGCTCCTCATCTTCCTCCAAGCCACGCAGCACATTCCACGAAACGGGCCCTTCCGTCATGCCAGAGACCACGCGGGCAGCGGCGCGCGAATCCAGGTCCTCCTTCACAAGCGGCACCCGGCCAAGCTCCAACGCATCGCCAAGAAGCGCCTCCTCCTTGCTCATCGTGTCCACGAACACGACGCTTGCCCCTTCCGTGATGACGTAGAGCGGCTCCGGGTCTGTGCCAAGGAACACGTACAGCCACCGCGGGGCCAAGCCATCGCCAAGAATCGCGTCGTCGCCGCCCATCTGGGCCACCCAGCCGGTTCCACTGGAGGGGCCTTCGCCGCCCAGGACACCCATGAGACGGGCCGTGGAATCCCACTGCAGCGCACGCGCCACCGCCGCATCGTATCCCGCTTGCGCGTCCACGGGGCCTTCATCCACGCATCCTGCAAGAGGGATCAACAGCAGCACAAGCCAGGCGCGCACGCAGGTCGCAGCGCGTGCGGCCCTATACGGTTTCGGCCTGGCTGTCCAGCACGCGCCCATCTTGGGCGTCCACCCAAACGGTGGCCGAGGTCTCGCCGTGCAGCGTCAACGTCCACACCGGGCTCATGGCGCCACCGATGTCCACCATCTGCAGCACGGCAAGGCCCGTGGCCTCCTGGTTGCGAAGCAGCTCATACTCCGGATTGGCCGCCGTGGCAAGCGCCGCAGCCGTGTGGGAATCCACATCCCATGCCGTCATGGGGGCTTGGCCCATGGCGCCCTCGTCGTCGTCCGTGGTTTCGTAGGCGCTCAGCACGTCACCTGTGTCGTCCAAGTGGATCACGAAGTACGGGCCGTAGCCGCCAAGCAGTCCCGCAGATTGTGCGCGAAACGCGAAGGTCCACACGTGCGCCAATCCGTCTCCGGGCAACCCCTCGCCATCGTAGTGGCGCGCCATGCGGTTCGATTCTTGGCTCCAATCCACCTCAAAGGTGGCCACGCCCCACGTCTGGGCATCCGGGTGCCATCCGCGCGCCAGGTCGAGGGCACGCGGGTAGAGCGTGCCGGCACTCACGCCGACATTCTCCACTTCGACGTCATCCACGGGAACGCTTGCGCACCCCGAAAGGGCGACCGCAAGCAGCAGAAGACGCAGGCGCATGGGCAATCGAGCTTCGACCACGGGTATGACCTTTGTGTGCCCGGCCTCAAGGAAACGCCCACGTGGCAACCCTTTTCGCCGCCGCCGCTACACAGATTCCCATGCGCCTGGCAGCCCTCGTTCTCGTCGCCCTCGCCACATCGGCGTCCGCGTGGCCCGAGTCGGCGGCGCCGGAGCTGCGAAGCGACGTCGTGGGGGTCGGGCACGCGCCGGACGTGGTGTTCGACGGGCAGCAGTTCGAAGGCTTCCTGGTGCTTGCGCCGGAAAGCAACGTGACCCACGTCTACTACCAGGTGTGCCTCATCTCGGACATCGCATGCATCATCCCGCCCCGGGAAGCCACCCTCGTGGACGGCGTCTGGCGATTTGACACCGCAGACTTCGCGGATCCCGGAACCGGCAACCCCCCGCACTGGAAGGCCGGCGCCCGCATCGGCGTGCAATGGTTCCTCGGCACCCAAGAAGGACTCGAGCACGCTGACGCATTCCCGAAGGGCACCCCGCTCGATGATCCTGCCTGCGGGCCCGGGCTCGAGAAAGCCGTCGCCTGCTACGAGACCCACTACTTCGAGTTCCCCATCGAAGCCAACCAGGAAAGCCCGATGCCCTTGGCGATGCTGATTGCCGGGCTCGTGCTTCTTGCCGCCAGGAGGCGTTGATGGACACGCGCCAGAAAGGCACCCTCGGCATGTGGGTCCTGCTCGTGGTCGCCCTCGGCGTTCCATTGAGCTACTCGGTCCTCGGTGCCTACTCCACGACCCAAGACGCTCCCCCGTTCACACTCACCAGCACCGGGTACGAGC
>JBFKLD010000181.1:0-2989 GCA_041630755.1 Thermoplasmatota archaeon | reverse complement strand
CCTGGCGGCTCAGGCGCCGCAGCGTCAGCCATCCGCAGAGCACCGTGAGAGCAATGACGATGACGTAGGCCATGATCATCGCAGGGAACCAGGCGTCCAACTGCTGCGACATGAAACCGTTGCCGTAGATCATCCAATGGTCGAAGCGGGCCGAGAACGGCAGAACCAGCATGAGGTAGTACCACCCGAATGGGCCGCCGATGTTGGCCCAGGCAGAATTGCTGAGCTCGAGGCCCGCCATGGCAACCATGCCCCAGCCCCCAAGGATGACGACCACACCGATGGCGGCGTGCCAGAAGCGGCGGGTGTAGGCACTCACGAGCGCCGTGACCGCGATCAAGAATGCCGTCATCACGATGACTCCAGGCACGACGATGATGGCCCCGTACGCCCAGTCGCCGACGCTGTTGACGGCGCTTGTCTCCCAGCGCTGCAGATCTTCCGGATGCATGCCCGTGGGCGGATCGGCATTGGGAACCGCGATCACGAGCATCATGAACAGGAAGAGCAGCACGGGGATCAGGGCCGCCACAACGGTGTATCCCCCCAGCACCGACAGCTTGCCCGCCAAGTAGTGGATGGGGCGCAACGGTCGCGAGAAATAGAACAACGGCGCATGGAAGCGCAGGTCTTCCGAGAACATGGGCGCGCCGATCAAGAGGATGAACGCGGCGGCCACAGCCATGTAGGTGCCCGCGATGGCGCTGAAGACGTAGCCGTCTGGCGTGGCGTAGTCCCAGTCGCCGGCCCATTCGACGCTCGACACGCCAAGACCGATGATGGTGCCCACGGCCACCACGATGAGAAGGCCCAAGATCCACCAGTTGCGGATGTGCTGCAGCATCTGGTACCGCATCACCACGCGCCACGCGCGGTCCGGCCGCAGCTTGGCGTCCGTCATCCAGACCCGGAACTTCTGGTGCTCAAGGTACGTCTTCATGCGTCCTCCATGTGCGCAAGGATGGCATCTTCCACGCCGGTGGTGGCCGGGACGCAGCGCAGCAGGACTTCGTCCCGCTTCTTGGCAAGTGCGAACAGTTTGCGCGTCGTGCTTGCGACTTGGAAGCCGTCGGCGGTGTCGCGCACTTCGTAGCCGAGACGCTGGCAGTCGTTGGCGAATCCAGACGGGTCTCCCAGAACCTGGACGTTGTGCCAGGTTGCCTTGGCAGTGCGCTGCACTTCACGGCCACGCACACGTTCGCGACCGGCAATGTGGCCGTCGCGCAAGACGATGGCGTCTTCGCAGACAGCTTCGACGTCGGGCAGGATGTGGGTGGAGAGGATGACGCTGATCTGCTTCTCTTCGGCGATCTCCTTGATGAGTGCGAGCATGCGGCGCCGGGCCTGTGCGTCCAAGCCATTGGTGGGCTCATCGAGGAACAAGAGGCGCGGCGCATGCACCAGCGCGGCAGCGAGCTTCATCTTCTGGCGCTGGCCTGTGCTGAGCTTCTGGGGGTCCTCGAGGGCCTCGTGCTTGAGTCCGACTGCAAACAGGGCTTCGGCGGCAGCTTCGTAGGCGTGCGCGGCGGGGACCCCGCACAGCTCTGCGGCCAGGCGCACGGTTTGGGCTGCGTTGAGACCCGGGACGATGACGTCGTTTTCGGCCATGTACCCGACCAAGCGCCGCACGCCGAGGGGGCGCACGCGCACATCCATGCCAAGCACATGGGCCGAACCGGCCGTAGGAACGTGGAATCCAAGCAGCGTCTTGAGAAACGTCGTCTTGCCAGAACCGTTGGGGCCCAGGAGGCCATGGATGCCGGGGTCAAGGCTCCAATCCATCGGTCCAAAGCCTCTCCCATTCGAGAAGCGCTTGCTAAGTCCTTTGACTTCCAGAACGGGTCCGGCCACGGCGCGCAAATTGGTGGACCCCTCATAATAGTGCGCAGCACACGCCTTGGCCAAACCCATAAGCAGCGGCGTGCTTGCAGAGGTGTGCCCCACCCGCGCGTCCACGTCGCTGCCCGATCCGGGCCCCACAACACGCTGTGGACCGTGTACAAGGATGTCGGGTTCTTCCGCGTCCTTTGGAACACGGTGTGGATCTTGCTGGCACGGTATGCGCCGAGCTTCCGGCTCAAGAATTGGATGCTGCGGCGCACGGGCGCCAAGATCGGCAAAGGTGTCAGCTTCGGATTCGAGGCGACCCTCGACATCCTGTACCCGCAGCGGATCACCGTCGGCGACAGCAGCGTGATCGGCTACGCCTCGACCATCCTCTGCCACGGGTACCTCGTGGACACGAAGCAGGTCGGCAACGTGACGATTGGGGAGCGCGTGAGCATCGGCGCAAACTGCACAGTGCTGCCAGGAGTCACCGTGGGTGACGGCGCAGTCATTGGCGCGATGAGCCTGGTGAACAAGGACGTGCCCCCGGGCGAGTTCTGGGCCGGTGTGCCCGCGCGCAAGATCCGCGCTAAACTTTGAGTCCGCCCACGAGGCGCTCGCGGACATCGCTTTCGGGCGGCGACGTCTCGATGGCGTCGACCAGTTCATCGAACCAGCGCAGCGGCCGCTCGTGGTGGTAGGTTGTCTTGAGCGCGCCTTCTTCGCGCCACTGTTCGGCGAGCTGGAATGCCGTGCGCGCCCAGGACCGCCAGAAGCGGTCACGCACTTTGGCCGAGCCATCCTTGTCGAAGTGGAAGCGGATGCCCTTGCCGCGGCTGACCGTGATCACGGCGTGGCATCCATCGGGGCCGACGACCGGGGCAGAAAACGGCTTGTGGTCGGCGGGCAGCGGCGCACGCTTGAGCTCACCCGGGCCCCCAAGGCAGCGAAGCAGGTGCGCGTACGCGTACTCGTCGAGCCCGTCGAGGGCCCGGTAGGCCGCGTGGATGGCTTGCTTGACCGGGGAGGACAAGAAGTCGCGATCCTTTGGCGTGGCCCACCACATGGCGTACGTTCCGGGGCGGTCCTTGGCCACGGTGAACACGTCCAAGTCCATGGGGCGCGTCGGGTCCTTTGCGGGCGCGGCTGGCAGCGCTGTGGG
>JBFKLD010000180.1:0-2997 GCA_041630755.1 Thermoplasmatota archaeon | reverse complement strand
GGTTGAGCTCGTCGACCTTGTTGGCGAGGTGCTCGTCGACGAAAGGGCCTTTCTTCAATGAGCGACTCATCGCCGTCCCTTCTTCGTGCGGCGACGCACGATGTACTTGTTGGAAGCCTTTTTCTTGCTGCGGGTGCGACCCTCGGCCTTGCCCCACGGGCTGGTCGGGTGACGACCCCCGGAAGACTTGCCCTCGCCGCCTCCAAGGGGGTGGTCGACGGGGTTCATGGCGACACCGCGGACACGAGGCCAGCGTTGCGCCTTGGTCTTCATGAGGTGGTGCTTCTTACCAGCCTTCAGGAAGGGCTTGTCACCGCGACCGCCGCCAGCGACCAGGCCAACGGTGGCCCGGCAGTTGGGGTGGAAGTCGCGGAACTTGCCGGAGGGCATCCGGACCACGGTGCGCTTGGCGTCGTGGCTGACAACTTCGGCGGCGTTGCCGGCGCTGCGGCAGAACTTGCCACCGTCGCCGGGGCGGCCTTCCATGTTGTAGATGGGAGTACCCTCGGGGATCTTCGAAAGAAGGGTCACGTTGCCGGGGCGGATCTGCGTCGTGTTGGTGTACACGAGCTCCTGTCCGACGGACATGCCTTCCGCAGCGATCTGCAGGATCTCGCTGCCGTCTTCGAGCTTCACCTTGGCCAGCACCGCGGTGTGACCAGGGGCGTGCACGAGGTCGAGGACCTCGGCCGTGCCTTGGTAGTCGCGGGGGTAGCTGATGACGCCCTTGTGCTTGTGTCCCGGGCTCGTGAGGCGGGGCTTTGCCGCGCCGCGGCGCCGGGTCAGGATTCGCTTACCCATCTTAGAACACTCCAATGCGCATGCCGATGTCTTCGGCCGTCGTGTCGCCACCGAACTTGACGATGGCGCGCTTGCCTTGCTTGGTGATGCGCGTGTTGACCGACTCCACTTCGCATTCGAAGAGGTCCTCGATGGCGGCCTTGATCTCCGGCTTGGAGGATTCGCGGCGCACGAGGAACTCGAGCGAGTTGTTGCGGTCCATGAGCATCATCGTCTTTTCACTCACAACGGGGTGGAAGACGACCTTGAAGGGGTCCTTCATTCGTAGGCCTCCTTGAGGGCCTCGAGGGCACCCTTCGTGAACACCGTGAAGCGGCCGGCGTCGCCGCCGGGAGCCAGGTGCTCGGCACCGAGCGCGGCCACGGAGACCACGTCGACACCGGTGAAGTTGCGGACCGCCGGGGCCTTGCCGTCCGCGGTCACGAACAGCAGGCTCTTCGGGGTCTTGAAGCGGCGGCCACGCAGCTTGCCCATGCCAGGGCGGATGTGGCGGCCTTCTTCGGCGCGCACCAGGTCGCTGCCGGCGCCGATGGCGTCGAGGGCAGCGCGGGCTTCCTTGGTCTTCGTGGAGGTGACAAAGTCATCCTCGACGACGATGGGGAAGCTCTCCAGCTCGGTCTTGTGGCCGCGGGCCTTGACCACTTCCGCGTTGGCGGTGGCGGCGAGGGCAGCGGCGATGGCGAGCCGGCGTTCCTTCTGGTTCATCTTGAGGCTGAAGTCGCGGCGGGACTGCGGCGCGTGGGCGCGGCGGCCGCCAACGACGTTCGGAGCCAGGGCAGCAGCGCGGCCCTGCGTCAAGCGCGGGACACGGCTCATGCCCTTGCCCTTGCCGACGGAGGCCGTGGCGTGGCGCTCACCCGCGACGGGGTTGGCACCGTAGGGCTGGCGGCGGTTGGCGCGGCTCACCTTGACGGCCTTGCGGATCAAGTCCGTGCGGATGTCCGTGGTGAACACGGCGGGCAGCTCTGCGTCGCCGGTCTTCTTGCCGGACTTGTCGTAAACGGGGACCTTCATGCGCGGCGCGCTCCTTGTTGCGTGGCGGTGCTGATGTAGCTCACGTTGGCTTCCTGGACCTCGATGCCGCGGCCGTAGCGGACGGCGTCGCGGATCTTCACGAGGCGCTTCTTGGGGCCAGGGATGCTGCCGTGAACCAAGAGGAAGGGGTTGCGGACCACACCGTAGTGGGGGAAGCCACCGTCGGGCGTGATCTTGGCGCCGTCCTCTCCGATCTGGATGATGCGCTTGTTGTATTCCGTGCGGTGGTGGTAGCCGCGCTGACCGTCGTTGGGGACGGTGGACTGGACCCAGTGGGGGTTCCAGGAACCTTGGGTGCCGATCATGCGGCGGTGCTTGCTGTTCTTGTGGGACAGCAGCTTCGTGCCGAAGCGCACCACACGGGATTCGAAACCGAACGCCTTGGTGACACCCTGCACGTCGGTCATCTGACCGGCCTTCAGGACGTCCTCGACGGTCATTTCCTTGCCAAGGAGCTCCTTGCCGTAGGCGATGCGGCCGGCGATGTCGCCGCCGCCGATGCGGATCTCCATGATCTCGGGGGTCTTGGAGTCCACGCCGCTGACCTTCTTGGGCTGGGTGGCGGCCAGGACGCGCACGTCGCTGACTTCGGCCTCCTCGATGAGCTTCCACTTCGCGTCGGTGTCCTGCTTCTTGGGCAGGCGCACGCGCTGGGCGAGGCGGGCGTCGAGGTTGTCAGCCCAGACTTCCGTCAGGGTGCGGCTGCCGTACGGGGTCTTCTCGTAGGCGCGCACCGCGATGATGGTCATCGGGGGCGTTTCGATCACGGTGCAGGGCATGAGGACGTCTTGGCCGCTCGTCGTGCTTGCCGGACGGTAGTCCGTGACGAGGGCATGCGTCATGCCGGCCTTGTAGCCAGCGAAGCCCTGCAGGTGGGGCTCTCCTTGGTCTTGTGCCCACGCGTGGGTGTGAGGAACGACGGAGCGTGCCCGCTTGCGCGGGTAGAAGCCCATCGAACCTCGGCGTGGGTTGTGGATTTTTGCCATGGTTTCCTCTTCGGCCCGGAGGCCGTATTGGTCCGGGCGGTGCGTGCAGCATTGCGCCCGACTGCCTGTGCCGACCCGTACCACGCAGAGCGTGGCAGGCTATGGTCCCCAGAGGGCACCGGCTCTGACAGCAGAGCGGCCGACACGGGACCCCTATATGAGCGTTGGGGGGCGG